>JAAZJF010000198.1 GCA_012800475.1 Gammaproteobacteria bacterium | reverse complement strand
TACTGGATGAATTGGCCGCTGAGGACGCACAGCATGCGCAGCTTGAGCCTGTTTTTGACTGGTTGAAGCTGCCTTGCCTAGATTTAAATGTGCTGAGATCCCTCAGTGAGGCGCGGCAGAAAAACGTGCTGCGTTTTTGGCTCACTCCCTTAACCTTATTACCCGATACGACGCATTGGGCAGGTTGGCTTGCTTTGCGCGATGCACAATTGGATGCGCAACCCATCTGGCGTTTGCATAGTGGGGCTGTGTTGCGTTATCAGGATCGGGTGTATTGGCTGCCTGAGTCTTGGCTGCAGCCCCCGCCTGAAGTACATCTGTGCGTGACTCAAGCTGGGTGCTATACCTTGCCGGGTAATGGTTGCTTGCAGGTGCTAGGGGAGGTTGCTGAGCCCTTGCATGTGCGTTATCGCCAAGGTGCTGAGCGCTTTTTTATTGCGGGTCGTGGGCATCGTGATTTAAAGCGTTTATTGCAAGAATATAAAGTACCGGCTTTTGCTCGCGCACGTATCCCGATCCTGTATCTTGAGCGGCACGCGGTTGCCGTGGCCAATATGCCGGCTTTAAATCATCCTCAAGTACAGGATTTAGTGGTGATCTGGCATGGCTATCAAGCTGGAGACGGCTTGAGCGAGGTATCTCATCCATAGGCTGGGCTGGATACGCTAGGCTATAAAAGAAAAAGCGCGTTTTAATGGTTTCTTGGTTTGAGTCATAAACAGCTTTCGCGTAGACTATTCTCCCGTCTATTAGTTGATTAATACAGGTGCTTGATTGCCTCTGTAGCGCTTGAATTTTAATTGCATTTTTTCAAGCACAGTTTTCAATGCTCATCTTCGGCGGCTTGCCGCTTAAACGCAGAATCCAGGGTTATTTATGACGCGCTACATCTTCGTCACAGGCGGTGTTGTTTCTTCATTGGGGAAAGGTATTGCCTCAGCTTCACTCGCAGCTATTCTTGAAGCGCGTGGCTTAAAAGTCACATTGCTGAAACTCGATCCGTACATCAACGTCGATCCAGGCACTATGAGTCCGTTTCAGCACGGTGAAGTCTTTGTGACTCACGATGGCGCAGAAACTGACCTTGATTTAGGCCACTACGAACGTTTTGTAAACACCACCATGACGCAAAACAACAACTTCACCACCGGTCGTGTGTATGAAGAAGTTTTGCGCCGTGAGCGTCGCGGTGATTATTTGGGTGCCACTATCCAAGTGATCCCACATATCACCGATGAAATTAAGCGCCGCATTATTAAAGGTGCGGGTGATGCTGATGTGGCCATGGTCGAAATTGGCGGCACAGTCGGTGATATTGAATCCCAGCCGTTCTTAGAAGCCATTCGTCAGTTACGCGTTGAAGTGGGCGCTAAGCGTGCCATGTTGATGCACCTGACTTTAGTGCCGTATATCGCCACAGCGGGTGAGACGAAGACCAAGCCAACTCAGCACTCGGTTAAAGAGTTGCGCTCAATTGGCTTACAGCCGGATGTGCTGGTGTGCCGTTCGGATCGCCCTGTAGATATCGCTTCACGTCGTAAAATTGCCTCCTTTACTAACGTAGAAGAGCGCGCCGTTGTGAGTTTGCACGACGTGGACACCATTTATAAAATCCCGGGCATCTTGCACAGTCAAGGCTTGGATGATTTTGTTATGGAGCGTTTTGGCTTAGAGTGCGACGGTGCTGATTTATCAGAATGGGATCGCGTGATTGATGCCAAGCTCAACCCTAAGAAAGATGTGACCATTGCAATGGTCGGCAAGTACATGGAACTGCTCGATGCGTATAAGTCATTGATTGAAGCGATGAGCCATGCGGGTATTGAAACCAATACAAAAGTGAACTTGCGTTACATCGACTCTGAAGACCTTGAAAATCAAGGTGTTGAAGTGCTCAAAGGTGTTGACGCGGTATTGGTACCGGGCGGCTTTGGTTTGCGCGGCGTTGAAGGTAAGATTTTGGCGGTGCAATACGCACGTGAAAACAAGATCCCTTACTTGGGTATTTGCCTCGGTATGCAGGTTGCGGTGATTGAATTTGCGCGCAACGTATTAGGCTGGACGGATGCCAACTCCACTGAGTTTGATAAGGACAGCACACACCCAGTCGTGGGTTTGATTTCTGAGTGGCAAGACGCAGATGGCAGTGTTGAGCAACGCGGTGCAGATGCTGATATTGGCGGTACGATGCGTTTAGGCGCACAAGAATGTCAGTTGCTGCCCGGTACTTTGGTACACGCCAGCTACGGTAAAGATTCTATTGTTGAGCGTCATCGTCACCGCTATGAAGTCAACAATCAGTTGTTACCCCAGTTGGTCGCAGCCGGTTTGCAAGTATCAGGTCGCTCGGAGGATGGCGCATTGGTTGAAGTGGTAGAAGTGGCTGATCACCCATGGTTTGTTGCCAGCCAGTTCCACCCTGAGTTCACCTCAACACCGCGTGGTGGTCATCCATTGTTTAAAGATTTTGTTGAAGCTGCATTAGCGTATAAGGCAGGTCAAGCATGAGTCAAAAGATCATTCGTGTCGCTGATATCGACATCGCCAACGACAAGCCTTTTGTCTTGTTTGGCGGCATTAATGTGATTGAATCCCGTGATTTAGCTATGCGTGCATGTGAAGAATATGTACGCGTGACTGAAAAGCTAGGGATTCCCTATGTGTTTAAAGCCAGTTTTGATAAAGCCAATCGCTCATCGATTAACTCCTTTCGCGGCCCAGGCCTTGATGAAGGCTTAAAAGTATTTGAAGAAATCAAGCGCACCTTTAATGTGCCGGTGATTACTGATGTGCATGAGCCTTATCAAGCACAGCCTGTGGCTGAAGTCTGCGATATTATTCAGTTGCCCGCATTTTTATCACGTCAGACTGACTTGGTTGTGGCCATGGCGAAAACCAATGCCGTGATTAATATCAAAAAAGCGCAGTTCTTAGCCCCACATGAAATGCAGCATATCCTGACCAAGTGCGAAGAGGCGGGTAATGATCAGTTGATTCTGTGCGAGCGTGGTTCGGCCTTTGGTTACAACAACCTTGTGGTGGATATGCTGGGCTTTGGCTTAATGAAAGAGTTTGAGTATCCGGTGTTTTTTGATGTGACGCATTCGCTGCAAACTCCAGGTGGCCGTGCTGATTCAGCCGGTGGCCGTCGTGCGCAAGTGACTGAGTTAGCCAAGGCGGGTATGAGTCAAGGCTTGGCCGGTTTGTTTTTAGAAGCCCATCCTGATCCAGATAATGCGAAATGTGATGGCCCTTGTGCCTTACGCTTGGATAAGCTTGAGCCGTTTTTAACTCAGCTTAAGCAGTTGGATGACTTGATTAAAAGTTTTCCTGCGATTGAAACCGCTTAAGTTGATAATTTCATTTTAAGTTTGACCCCATATACGTACGGAGCGTGCACAACAATGGCAAAAATTATCGACATCAAAGGTCGTGAAGTCTTAGATTC
>JAAZJF010000197.1 GCA_012800475.1 Gammaproteobacteria bacterium | reverse complement strand
TATCAGCGATATAATGCGTGTTTAAGTTGATGACTGAACGGCATCACGCACGTATTAACGTTATCTAATTGTGGAATAAAATATGAAAAGCGCAGAAATCCGTGAAGCCTTCCTTCGCTTCTTTGAAGAAAAGGGTCATACCCGCGTAGCATCCAGCTCATTGATCCCAGCCAATGATCCAACGCTATTGTTTACCAATGCGGGCATGAATCAGTTTAAAGACTGCTTCTTGGGTTTAGAAAAACGCGCCTACACCCGTGCGGTCAGTAGCCAAAAGTGTGTGCGTGCCGGTGGTAAGCACAACGACTTAGAAAACGTTGGCTACACCGCGCGTCACCATACTTTTTTTGAAATGCTGGGTAACTTCAGCTTTGGTGATTACTTTAAGCGTGATGCGATTCATTATGCTTGGGAGTTTTTAACCTCCGAGAAGTGGCTCAATCTGCCCAAAGATAAACTCTGGGTCACCGTCTATGCAACAGATGATGAAGCCTATGATATTTGGGTCAAAGAGATGGGTGTTCCGGCTGAGCGGATGATTCGTATTGGCGATAACGGCGGCGCGCCGTATGCCTCGGATAACTTCTGGGCGATGGGCGATACCGGTCCGTGCGGTCCGTGTTCAGAGATTTTCTTTGACCATGGCGAGCATATTTGGGGTGGTCCTCCAGGTTCGCCAGAAGAAGACGGCGACCGTTATATCGAAATCTGGAATAACGTATTTATGCAGTTCAATCGCACCGCCGATGGTGTGATGCACCCGCTGCCAGCGCCTAGCGTGGATACGGGTATGGGGCTTGAGCGCATCAGTGCGGTATTGCAGCACGTGAACTCGAACTATGACATTGATCTGTTCCAGCATTTGCTCGCTGCTGTGGCGCAAGCTGTGGGTTGTGAGAACAATGATAATCCATCGCTAAAAGTGATTGCTGACCATATTCGTTCCTGCAGCTTCTTAATTGCTGATGGTGTTGTGCCGTCAAATGATGGTCGTGGTTACGTGCTGCGCCGCATTATTCGTCGCGCCTGCCGTCACGGTAATAAGCTGGGTGCTACGGACAGTTTCTTCTACAAAATTGTGGCCGCGCTGGCGCAGGAAATGGGTGAAGCATTCCCTGAACTCAAGCAGCAGCAAGCGCACATCGAACGTATTTTAAAAACTGAAGAAGAGCAGTTTGCGAAAACCCTAGAGCAAGGCTTGCGTATTCTTGAGCAGGATTTAACCCATCTTGAAGGCACTGTTATTCCAGGTTCGGTGGTGTTTAAGCTGTACGACACCTATGGCTTCCCTATGGATTTGACCGCTGATATCGCCCGTGAGCGGGAACTGACCGTCGACGAAGAAGGTTTTGAACGTGAGATGCAAGCTCAGCGTGAGCGGGCGCGTTCAGCCAGTTCCTTTGGCATTGACTATAATGCGCTGGTTAAAATCGATGGTGAAACTGAGTTTTTAGGTTATCAAGCTCAGCAAGCAGATGCGCAAGTGCTGATGATCCTCAAAGAGGGTGCCAGTGTTGAGAGCGCAGCTGCTGGTGAGCAGGTGGTGATCGTGTTGGATCGCACGCCGTTTTATGCTGAGTCCGGTGGGCAAGTGGGCGATAAAGGTCATTTGACTGCGGATCAGTTGCATATCGACATCACTGACACTACAAAAAGTGGCCAAGCGTTTTTGCATCACGCTCAGGTCACCCAAGGTACGCTGCAGGTGGGCGCACGTGTTTGTGCGCAAGTCGATGCACAGATGCTACATGCCACGGCGTTAAACCACTCCGCTACGCATATTTTACATGCTGCTTTGCGTGATACTTTGGGCGAGCATGTGCAGCAAAAAGGCTCCTTAGTCGACAGTCAGCGTTTGCGTTTTGACTTCAGTCATTTTGAAGCCGTGACCGCGCAGCAGATTAAAGCCTTGGAAGAGCGCGTGAACCAAGAAATTCGTAACAACACGCTGGTGTGCACTGAAGTGACTGATATTGAAACCGCTAAAGAAAAAGGTGCGATGGCCTTATTTGGCGAGAAATACGGTGATCAAGTGCGCGTATTAAGTATGGCCGATGGTTTCTCGGTGGAGCTGTGTGGCGGTATTCATGCTGAGCGTACCGGTGATATTGGCCTGTTTAAAATCACCAGCGAAGGTGGTGTGGCTGCAGGTGTACGTCGTATTGAGGCAGTCACAGGTGTTGCTGCGTGGAATTGGTTGAACGGTGCTGAAGAGCAGCTGAAGCAAGCCATGGGTTTAGTTAAAGGTACCCGTGATAACGTCTTGGACAAGCTGCAAGCCTTGCTCGATCAGCAGCGCAGCTTAGAGAAAGAAGTTGAACAGCTCAAAGCCAAGGCTGCGAGTGCCGCAGGTAGCGATCTGGCCTCTGCTGCTGTGGAGGTGAATGGCGTTAAGGTCTTGGCTGCGCGCCTGGATGGTGTTGAAGGTAAAGACTTATTGGTATTGATGGATCAGCTGAAAAACAAACTGGGCAGCGCCGTGATTTTGTTAGGTGGTGTGCACAATGAGCGCATTGTGTTGGTGGCCGGTGTGACGAAAGACCTGACCAAACAGTTTAAAGCCGGTGACCTTATGAAGCAGGCCACTGCCGTAGTAGGCGGTAAAGGTGGTGGCCGTCCCGATATGGCGCAGGGCAGTGGGGTTGAGTTGGCGAAGCTTGAAGATGCTTTAGCTGTTGCAGCTCAGTATGTTGCAGGGCAAGACTAAGCAAAATTTGTATTTGGCATGGCTGCGCAGGCACACAGTGCATTGCGCAGCCTATATTGTTGCAAGCGAACGATGATTAAGGCGGCAGTGACATGGCGTTGATCGTACAAAAATTTGGTGGAACATCCGTAGGTTCACCCGAGCGTATTGCTCAGGTGGCAGAAAAAATAGCAGGCTTTCGTGCGGCGGGTGATGAGGTTGTTGTAGTGGTCTCTGCGATGAGCGGGGAGACCAATCGCTTATTAGCTTTAGCTCAGCAGGTGGCACATAAACCGTCGCTGCGTGAGATGGATGTGATGATTGCCACCGGCGAGCAAGTGACTATTGCGTTGCTGTCGATGGCGCTCAATGCGCAAGGTGTGCCGGCAGTTTCTTTTACCGGTGCGCAAATACCGATTGTCACGGACAGTGAGCACGGTAAAGCACGTATCTTAAGCATTGATGAAACGGCCGTGCGTGAGCAGCTCAATGCCGGTAACGTCGTGGTTGTCGCAGGCTTTCAAGGAGTGGATGAGCAGGGCAATATCACCACGCTGGGGCGTGGCGGTTCCGACACCACAGCGGTTGCTCTAGCCGCAGCCTTACAGGCGGATGAGTGTCAGATTTATACCGATGTGGATGGTGTCTACACCACCGATCCGCGCGTGGTGCCGCGGGCGCAACGCTTGGAACGTATTACCTTTGAAGAAATGCTCGAAATGGCCAGCCTTGGCTCAAAGATTCTACAGCTGCGCTCAGTTGAGTTTGCTGGAAAATACAATGTACCGCTACGCGTACTGCATAGCTTTAAAGAGGGCCCAGGCACTCTAATTACCACTGATGATCATGAGGACAGCATGGAACAGCCCATTATTTCTGGTATTGCTTTTAATCGCGACGAAGCCAAGCTCACTATTCGTGGTGTGCCAGATACCCCCGGCGTTGCGTTTAAAATCCTTGGGCCCATCAGTGCCGCCAATATCGATATCGATATGATTGTGCAAAACGTGGCTCAAGATAACACCACAGACTTTACCTTTACTGTGGGTAATGTGGATTACGATAAAGCCATTGATGTATTGAAAGCCACAGCCCAGGATATCGGTGCCGGTGATGTCAGTGGAACTACCAGCATCGCCAAAGTGTCCATTGTGGGTGTAGGCATGCGTTCACACCCAGGTGTTGCAAGCACGATGTTTGAAGCATTGGCTAAAGAAAACATAAATATTCAAATGATTTCCACATCAGAAATTAGAGTGTCAGTGGTGATTGATGAGAAGTATGTTGAATTAGCAGTGCGAGCTTTGCATACCGCGTTTGGCTTAGATGCGCCCAATCCCTAAGGTGTAGGCTATTTTTAATCCAGCGTAGCTGGGTTGTTCGGTTTTATTAACGCGATATAAAAAACTAATGATCGTGATTAATAAAAATGCGCCACCCATTGATGTGCAATAGCATGTGATGGGTGTACGCTATTCATGACTTACAGATGCAGACTGTAAACCTAAATCGTTGTTACAAGGAGATAAATAATGTTGATACTAACGCGTCGTGTCGGAGAGACATTGATGGTTGGTGATGAAGTCACTGTCACCGTACTAGGTGTTAAAGGAAATCAGGTTCGCATTGGTGTTAACGCACCAAAAGAGATTGCTGTACACCGCGAAGAGATCTACCAGCGCATCCAAAAAGAGAAAGAAGACACAAGTATTTGATATTTTTGCAATTATGCTTTGCAATTTCTAAATAAGTGGGTAATATACGCCCCGTGTTACGGAGAAGTGGCCGAGTGGCCGAAGGCGCTCCCCTGCTAAGGGAGTACATCTCAAAAGGGTGTCGAGGGTTCGAATCCCTCCTTCTCCGCCATATTTAGTATTGCAGAGCATATTCAAAGAGTTTGAAATTAAAAATAAAAACTCCTTGATTATCAAATAGATAGCTCTATAATACGCAGCAACAAATGGACTCATAGCTCAGCTGGATAGAGTACTCGGCTACGAACCGAGCGGTCGGAGGTTCGAATCCTCCTGAGTCCGCCATAT
>JAAZJF010000028.1 GCA_012800475.1 Gammaproteobacteria bacterium | reverse complement strand
TTGTGGCCACAGATCTATCACCCACTATGGTGCAAGCTTGTAAAAAAGGTGAGTACGACAGTCTGGCGATTGGGCGTGGCTTATCCAGTGAGCGTTTAGCCAATTACTTTGATAAAACGCCAGCAGGCACTTGGCAGGTGAAATCAGCCCTTAAGAGTCGTATCGATTTTCGTACGGGTAACTTGCTCGATAGCTTCGCAGGCTTAGGTAAGTTTGATGTGGTGTTTTGTCGAAATGTACTGATTTACTTCTCGTCAGAAGCCAAAAAAGATATCTTGACGCGCATCCACGCTACTTTAAAGCCGGGTGGTTATTTGGTGTTGGGCGCTTCAGAGGCCTTAAATGGTTTGCCTGAGTTGTACACTATGGTGCAGTGCAGTCCAGGTATTATTTACCAAGCTAAGTGATCTAGAAAAGATAAGTGATCTAAAAAACGGCCCCTAGAGGCCGTTTTTTGTACTGCTACTGGCTAAACGCAAAGGTTTCAGCACGAGCACCTTGCCAGAAACGTTGGAAGACAATGTGTTCAGGCTGATAGTCGGGATTGAGTAAGTCGCCTGGCTGCAAGTAGGGGTAGAGCGTTGATAGCGAGCGCACTAACGTCGGTGAAACGCGGCGAATAATATGCTCAGGACCCAGTTGGTCAGGGTGTTGTAAGCCGGCTGCTTCCACCAGTTCACGCAACGTGGCGACGGTGCGAGCATGGAAGTGCTGCACGCGAATCGCTTTATCTGGCACGTCCAAGCCTTTCCAGCGTTTTTCATCTTGCGTAGCGATGCCCGTTGGGCAGCGGTCGGTGTGGCAAGACTGTGACTGAATGCAGCCCAGTGCAAACATAAAGCCACGTGCTGAGTTACACCAGTCCGCTCCTAAAGCTAAAGTACGGGCAATATCAAAGGCTGTGATAATTTTACCGGCAGCACCAATTTTAACTTTGTCGCGTAAATTGAGCCCCACCAGAGTGTTGTGAACCAGCATTAAGCCTTCACGCATCGGTGTACCAATATGGTCAGCAAACTCAAGTGGTGCAGCACCTGTACCGCCTTCAGCACCGTCGACCACAATAAAATCAGGAGTAATACCTGTGCTGAGCATGGCTTTAGCAATCGCAAACCACTCCCACGGGTGACCAATCGCCAGTTTAAACCCTGTCGGTTTACCACCGGATAAATCACGCAATTGAGCAATAAACTGCAACAGCTCTTCAGGTGTGGAAAAGGCTGAATGCGCTGCGGGAGAGATGCAGTCTTGGCCTTCAGGTACGCCACGGGTGCTGGCAATCTCAGCATTGACTTTAGCACCTGGTAACATGCCGCCATGGCCGGGTTTAGCCCCTTGCGACAGCTTAAGCTCAATCATTTTAACTTGCTCAAGGGTCGCGCGTTCGGCAAAGCGTTCAGGGCTGAAAGTGCCGTCATCATTGCGTGCGCCAAAGTAGCCTGAGCCCAGCTCCCAAACCATATCGCCACCTTGTTCGCGGTGGTAGCTGGAGATCGAGCCTTCACCGGTGTCATGGTAAAACTGGCCTAAGCGCGCCCCTTTATTCAAAGCACGAATGGCGTTAGGCGAGAGTGAGCCAAAACTCATCGCGGAAATATTAAAGATACTGGCGCTGTAGGGTTGTGTGCAGTCTGGCCCACCAATATCCACGCGGAAATTATTATCATGCAGCTTAGTGGGGCTGATGGAGTGATTGATCCACTCATAGCGCGTGTTATAAACGTTTTTTTCGGTACCAAAGGCGCGGGTTTCTAATTCAGACTTAGCGCGCTGATACACTAAAGCGCGTTGATCGTAAGAGAAGGGCACTTCGTCGTCGTCCGCTTCAACAATATATTGGCGCAACATGGGGCGCAGTTCTTCAAAAATAAAACGAATGTGTGCAGCAATCGGATAGTTACGACGTAGAGTTGAGTGCTTTTGGCGCATATCAATGATGCCAACTATAGTTAAGGCAACAAAAACAGCACTTAATAATAACCACCATGGGCTGTTAAGAGACAACTGCAGGGTGACTAAGCTCCCTACCAAGGCGGCTGCAAACAGCGCATAACGTATAACAAGCATAAGCTCTCCAAGGATTAAAATAAGTGTGTGTGCATCAGCTCAGCAAGCATCAGGCCGCAGCCTCGCGGCTTAAAGGCGTTGAGCTGTAAAGGTATCGCACTGATTGACAGTGCCTTGAGTGTAACCTCGATTAAACCAGCGTTCACGTTGCGCTGACGTACCGTGGGTGAACGAGTCAGGCACAACATGACCTTGTGCTTGCTGTTGTAAGCGATCGTCACCAATGGCGCGCGCCGCATTCAAAGCATCGGCTAAGTCGCCGGGCTCAAGCCAAGCATGGCGCTGCTGTGCATGATGAGCCCAAACTCCTGCTAAGCAGTCGGCTTGTAATTCTTGGCGCACCAGTAGGCCTTGATCACCGGTCACCACTTCACCGCGTTGGCGAGCGGCATTCACTCGGGCAGTGACTCCGAGCAGGGTTTGTACATGATGTCCCACTTCATGGGCGATCACATAGGCTTGAGCAAACTCACCGGTTGCGGCAAAACGTTGTTCCATTTCTTTAAAGAAAGTGAGATCTAAATAGACGCGTTGATCGGCCGGACAATAGAAAGGCCCGACTGCTGAGCTTGCCGAACCACAAGCTGAGCGCACACTGCCGGTAAATACAATTAGGGTTGGGTCGCTATAGCGCTGGCCAGCTTGTTGAAATAGGGTGCGCCAGGTGTCTTCAGTATCACCTAAAATAGCGCGCACAAACTCGGTCTGCTCGTCCTGCGGGGGTGTTGTATGGGATGCCTTGGGCGCTGTTTGGATGCCACCTTGTTGCATCACTTGCGTGGCGACGTGCCCGATAATTTGCATCGGATCTTGGCCACTGAGCAGGCCGATCACAACAATAATGGCCACGGCACTTAAGCTTAAACCTTTAACACCACGACCTGCGCTTTTACCGCGCTGATCAACGACATTGTCACTGCGGCGTGCTTTTTTCCAACGCATAACGCATCCTTAAGGGGCTTAAGAGGTGTGCCAAATAATAGTTTCAACGCTGCCGTCGGGATGGACGCTGAGCCAATTGTCAGCTTGAGTATCACCCTCAGCTTCTTGCCAGCTACCGGGTGCGCAGCGCACTTGAATGTTTAATGCAGCGGCGACAGCTTGGGCGCATTGTGTGTCATCTGCCCATGGCGTGTTGGCGCTTTCGAGTAACAGGCTGTGCCATTTGCCCACAGCTTTTTCAAACCATACGATAGGAATACCAGCACACTCACAGCGCGACACACGACCTTTTTCTTGCCATTGGCAAGGTGCACCCAAAGCGGAACTGAGCCAAGCCTCGATCAGACTGCGATCTAAATCTTTTACGTAAATTTCAATATCAGGTTGGCGCATAACTTAGATGTCCGTTTTTTCGATCCAGTCGTAACGAATAGCTACGGTGGTGGTGAGCGTTTGTTGGATGACTGCTTCACGTTTGTCGGCACTGGCGCGCCAGCCGTGTGGCGTCATGGCTAATAGATCACTGCGGGCTTTAGCGTCATCCAAGGTCATGGTGAAATATAGGGTTTCACTGTGAATTTGGCGCATGCCTTGCGGGATCAATTGCAGGTGCTTGCTGTCATCATACTCGCGCACTTCATCATAGAGTTGCTCGCGCAGTTCAATTAAGTGGTCGCTGGTGGGACCCATGCGTAATAAAGCGCCGCCTGGAGCCAATACACGCTCGGCTTCTTGCCAGTCTAAAGGGCTAAAGATACTGGCAATGGCTTGGCAGCTGCCTGACGCTAAAGGTAAGCGTGCCATGCTCGCAACCAACCATTGGGTTGTGGCATTGCGTTTACAAGCGCGTTTGACGGCTTCGCGAGAAATATCCAGCGCATAGCCTTGGCTGTCGGGTAGGGCTTTAGCGATATGCTCAGTGTAATAGCCTTCGCCACAGCCAATATCCAGCCATTTTTGCGGCTGACGTTCATGCATTAAAGTGGCAAAGCGCTCAGCTAGTGGCGCGTAATGACCGGTATCAAGAAAGTCACGGCGCGCTTGCACCATGGCTGGATTGTCCCCTGGTGCGCGGCTGTTTTTATGCTGTACGGGCAATAGGTTGATATAGCCTTGTTTGGCGCGATCAAAGTTGTGAGCAAAAATGCAGCGTAAGCTGTTGTCATGCGCAGTCAGTGCCGATTGGCAGATGGGGCAAATAAGCATGCCAGTTACCAAGCCTTAAATGATGAAAAGGTGTATTAAATATACAGAACACAGTCTGCACTCGTGCAGGACTCGGTTCAGTATGTCAGTCAATGATGCACACAGTGTAGTGAAAAGCCCTGTGTTTTGTAAGCGCTGCTGGGAATACTGCTAGAATATGGCAGCGATTTTTTTGAGGTTGACTGATGGACGATTTACGCTTTGGCGGCATTGCCCGTTTATATGGTATTGAAGGTTTACAACGCTTAGAGCAAGCGCATGTCGCTGTGGTTGGGATTGGCGGGGTGGGCTCATGGGCAGCTGAAGCTTTAGCGCGCTCGGGCGTGGGTGAGATATCACTCTTTGATTTGGATGATATTTGCATCACCAATATCAACCGCCAAGCCCATACACTGACAGACACTGTTGGGCAGGCGAAAGTAGACGTTATGGCGCAGCGTTTATTGGCCATCAATCCGGCGTGTAAAGTGCATGCGGTCGCTGATTTTGTCAGTCAAGAAACCCTGCCTGAATACATCACACAAGATTTAGATTTTGTCGTGGATTGTATTGATAGCGTACAGGCTAAGGCCGCTCTGATAGCGTGGTGTAAGCGGCGTAAAATTCAAATTATTACCACCGGCGGTGCAGGTGGACAAATTGACCCTACGCAAATCCGTGTGGGTGATTTAAATAAAACCTTTAATGATCCATTAGCCGCGCGGGTGCGTTCTTTGTTGCGCAGCGACTATAACTTTTCGCGTACCGCTGGCCGTCACTATAGTGTGCCTTGCGTGTATTCGACCGAGCAATTGCGCTACCCCAATCCTGATGGCAGTGTGTGCCAGAGCAAAAGTTTTGCAGGGGACGGGGTTAAGCTCAATTGCGCCGGTGGTTTTGGTGCAGCTATGACAATGACCGCAACCTTTGGTTTGGTTGCAGCGGCGCGAGCCATGGATAAAATAGTCGCTGGTGCACGCCGACCCTCTGAGCGTCAGGTGCCTGAGAAACCAGCACAATAAACTCGCTGGAGTGCACTGCTGCAGGGTGGCTTTAGGGCACTAAAGTATTGAACTTAGTCGCTCGTTTAGCTTCTTAAGACGGTAGCCAGTGCATAGGATGGACTGTTAACATCAGAACCTTTGTACTCCACATCAGCCGTAAGGCATAAGGCAAGGACATTATAATGAAGTTACATCGTTTAGCGGCTTCGGTTGCTGTACTCACCTTGGTATTAGCAGGTTGTGACAACAAAGCAGCGGTCAGCTCTGATTTAAAAACCCCAGCCGAAAAAGCATCTTATGGCATTGGTTTGAGCATGGGTAAAAACCTCAGTCAAGAAGGTATGGATGATCTTGACTCACAAGCTGTTGCTTTAGGTATTGAAGATGCTTTAGGCAAAAAAGAGCAGCGTTTAAGCGATGATGAGTTGATGGAAGCCTTTAGCTTTTTGCAAGCACGTGCGCAAGAACGTATGTCAGCACTCAATGATAAAGCGGCTAAAGATGGTGCTGCGTACTTAGCGGATAACGCTAAGCGTGATGGCGTTAAAACCACTGATTCAGGTCTGCAGTACGAAGTCGTCACTAAAGCAGAAGGTGCTAAGCCTAAAGTCAGTGATGTTGTTAGCGTGCACTACGAGGGTACGTTAATTGATGGTTCAGTGTTTGATAGCTCAGTTGAGCGCGGTGAGCCGGTTGAGTTTCCTGTGGGCGGCGTGATCCCAGGTTGGGTTGAAGGCTTACAGTTGATGAGTGTAGGCGAGAAATATAAGTTCTACATTCCAAGCGAACTGGCGTATGGCGCACAAAGCCCAACGCCACAGATTCCAGCAAACTCAACCTTAGTCTTTGAAGTTGAGTTGTTGGATATTGCAGGATCTGCAGAACAAGCGTTAGACGATGCGCAGACAGATGATCTGGATGCGGAGCAAGCAGCTGAAACTATCGAAGAGTAAGTTGACGCTGTGCTAGATCAAACGCCTTGCTTATGCAGGGCGTTTTATTTTGTGGCCTATGTACGAGAGTGTAGCGTGACTACCGTGCAGCCTGACAGCGCGGTGAGTATGTGTTTTGCCGTACTGTGGCGTAGTATAAGACTATTATTAAATGATATTGGATCAAGATGATGAATGTACAAGTGATTGCTCATGAGGGTAAAGCGCAATATGCAGTCCTACCTTGGGCTGAGTATCAGCAGCTGCTAAAAGAAGCTGGGCGTGATAAGCCTGCTGCGCAAGAGTCGCCAACTTTAGCAAATTTACGCGAACTTAAATCTTTGCGCGAACAGGCTGGATTAACACTTGAAGCTGTTGCACGTGACGCAGGTATTAGTGCGCACTATTTGCAAATGATTGAAAGTGGTGAGCGTGAAGTCAGTGACGTTATTCAGCGCACTTTAGCTCGAGCTTTAGGTGTTTCCGGCTGGCAAAATGAGTGAAGCGTTCGCGCTGACAGCTGAGCAGCAGCGTGGTTTGCTGGAACTGTTAGCCAGCACGCAACAGCAACGCACTCTAATCACTTACCGGCAGGTGATCGAGCATTTACACTTGCCCGCGCCGAGTGTGCGCCGCTTAGCTTACGCATTGGAGCAGTTGGCCTGTGCTGATCATGCCCGAGGTTGGCCTTTGCGCAGCGTATTAGTGGTCAGTCAAGCGCGTCCTGCGCATCCGCAACTGGGTTTTATGCAGTGTATGGCGCAGCTGGGTGTCTTTTCAGCTGCGATGGATGAAGCCAGCGTAGCGGCATGGTTGAATACTCAGTTGGCACAGGTGTATCCATTTAGCTATCCAGAGGAGTGAGTATGTTATTTGCAAAGTTACGTACACAGATCGGTTACCGCATTGCCCGCCAGTTATTTAACCGGCGCTGGGCTGTGGCCAATCCTCGAGTCTGGCAGTGGATGCAAGTGCGTTTTGCGCGTATGAGTCATTATGACGATAGGGACGCCCGTGCTTTTTATGGGCATGTGTTACTGCATCGTGGTCAGGGTGTTGGCGCAAAAAACGAAGGCTTGCGCTTACTGCGTTTGGCGGCTGAAGCGGGGGATGCAAAATCAGCTTATCAGTTGGGTGTGCATCACTTAGCCGGATCACTGACAGAGCCTGCGAATGCTTTACAGGCCGCGCATTGGTGGGAGCTGGCGGGCTGTGCGGGTCATCCTTTGGCTTTGCAGCGTTTGCTGCAGTTATATGAGCAAGGTGGACCACAGTTGGCTGCCAGCCCAGATGATGCGCAGCGTATTGCTGCACAATTAGCAGTGGTACAAGGTCTAGCTTAAAGCGCTGTATGCTTCAAGAAACACAGACTGTACAAACAACTATCCCGCCACAAAGGGCGGGATAGAGTGATGACACCTGTTGCACTGTAGACGCGTTTTATTCGCGACTGGCCATTGTTTTAAGGCTCAGCAAGTCGAGTAGAATGCGACCTGTTTCTGCTAAGTAAGCATCGTCTTCAGGCTTGGTTTTTTTGTCCTGCTCAGCTGCTGCAGCCACATGATCATCCTCGTCATCTTTGATCAAGGTTTTGAGCTGCTCTTCACCTTTTTTCTCGCGTCGAGCGTTTTCAATCGCCAGTTGTTTTTGCTCAATTTTTGCATACTGAGCGCGGCGTTCAGTTTCATTAAGACTCACAATAGTGTCTTGCATGAGTCGCTGAGTCAGTGCCAAGCGTGCACGGCTAAAGACAAAGTCGGGGTCATTATCAGTACGTGCATCATGGCGTGATTTTAATTCTGCAATAAATGGCTTAAATGGATCTTTAGGCGGTGTTAATGCAGGTTTAATGCTGTCCCATGGCATGGCTTCAGGTAATGCGCTTTCACCGATTTCAGAGGTATCCATATCAGCAGGGTAGCTGATGTCAGGGATCACCCCTTGGTGTTGAGTGCTTTGCCCTGAAACACGGTAAAACTTAGCTAAGGTCAGTTTAAGCTCGCCATGATTGAGCGGTTGAATGGTTTGCACTGTGCCTTTACCGAAGGTTTGACCGCCGATAATCAGGGCACGGTGATAGTCTTGCATGGCACCCGCAAAAATTTCTGATGCGGACGCCGACAAGCGATTGACTAGAACCGTGAGCGGGCCTTTATAAAACACGCCTTTTTGCTCATCGGCTAATACATCAATGCGACCATCGCTGTTGCGCACCAACACAGTAGGACCTTGCTCAATAAACAAGCCAGTCAGTTCGGTGGCTTCCTGTAATGAGCCGCCGCCATTGTTGCGCAAGTCAATCACAATACCTTCGACATTTTCGTCTTGCAGTTCAGTGATTAAACGTTTCACGTCACGGGTGGTGCTTTTATATTCAGGATCACCTGCGCGGTAAGCTTTAAAGTCTAAGTAAAAGGCTGGGATCTCAATAACACCCAGTTTCACTTCACGACCTTCTTGGGTCAGGTTGAGGATGGACTTTTTCGCCGCTTGCTCTTCAAGCTTGACTGCTTCGCGGGTAATGGTCACCGTTTTACTGGTTTGATCATTGGGCGCATTGCTGGCTGGAATGATTTCTAAACGCACTTGTGAGCCTTTGGGGCCACGAATGAGTTTAACCACTTCATCTAAGCGCCAGCCAATCACATCGACCAAGTCTTTTTTACCTTGGCCTACTGCAATGATTTTATCAGCGGGAGCCACCAGCTTACTTTTTTCTGCTGGACCTGCTGGGATTAAGCGCACAATTTTAACGTGCTCATTATCACCTTGTAGCATGGCACCAATACCCTCAAGGGAGAGTTTCATATTGATGTCAAAGTTTTCAGCGTTGTCCGGTGATAAATAGGTGGTATGTGGATCATAGGTTTGTGCAAACGCATTGATATAAGCTTGGAACACGTCTTCACTGCGGGTTTGCTGCAAGCGTTTTTGCTGGTTTTTGTAGCGTTTAACCAACAAGGTTTGTATGGCTTTAGGCTCTTTGTTGGCAATCTTTAAGCGCAACACTTCATCTTTCAGGCGTTTGCGCCATAAGTCTTGCAGCGCGCTTTCATTTTTAGCCCATGAGGCTTTTTCACGATCTGTTTCAAAAGATTCGTCAACACTAAAGTCAATCTGATCCACACCGCTATTGAGTACAGATAGTGCGTACTCTAGGTATTGCTCAAGACGCTCAAGTTGGCGAGTGTAGATGGCATAACCGGGCTTTAGATTGCCGGCTTTGAGAAAATCATCAAATTGAGTTTCCCATTGATTAAATTTTTTAATATCGGCTGCAGTAAAGTACATGCGCGCCGGGTCCAGCATTTTCAAATAGCCCGAGTACATTTTACGCGAGCGTGCATCATCCAAGGGTGGCTTACTGTAATGATGACGTTTGAGCAGCTCGACAACATTGAGACTGGCGATCATTTGATCACGGTCGGGTTGTAAGTAATCCCATTGTTGTGCTTTGCTCGTAGCGTATGCAGCAGGTACTGCTGCGAGGCCAATAATGAAAGCTAGGGCAGAGCGAGTTAGAGTGTGCTTCATGCTAATTCTTTGTCTGAGTGATATATGACGCATTTTAGGCCACCTAAAGTGTTTACAGTTCCATTGTAGGCTGTATTCAGTAAAGAAACAGATACAGTTAAACATATTAATAACAATATGGAGACACTATGAAAGCATTACAAGGTCATAAGGGCCAACCACTGTTGATTGAGTGTGATGCACCGGTTTGTGCGCCGGGGCAAGTTCGTATTCGTGTGGTTGCAGCGGGTCTCAATCGCGCCGATTTATTGCAAGCGGCGGGTTTGTATCCCCCTCCTGCAGGTGTCAGCGATATTCTAGGATTGGAATGCGCAGGCATTATTAGTGAAGTGGGTGAGGGCAGCGGCACATGGCAAGTGGGCGATCGCGTGTGCGCTTTATTAGCCGGCGGTGGTATGGCGCAAGAAGTGTGTGTCGATGCGCGACATGTGCTGCCTGTACCTGAAGGTTTAAGTTTGCTTGAAGCGGCGGCTGTACCTGAAGTGTATGCCACGGCTTGGCTCAATGTGTTTCAGTTAGGACGCGTGCAGCCCGGTGAGAAGGTCTTATTGCATGCGGGTGCGAGCGGTGTCGGCTCAGCAGCAATTCAGTTGTGTAAAGCCTTTAATAGCCCGTGCTGGGTCAGTGTGGGTTCAGCTGAGCGCTTGGCTTATTGTGAAGCCTTAGGTGCGCAAGGCGGCGTAGTACGAGGTGAGAATATTGAGGGTCTGCAGGATTTTGCGCCCTTTGATGTGATTCTTGACCCTGTAGGGGCCAGTTATGCGCCTGCCAACTTGAAAATGCTGAGTTTAGACGGGCGTTGGATCAATATCGGCTTGATGGGTGGGCGCCGCGCTGAGTTGGACTTAGCGCAACTGTTAAGTAAGCGCATTCAATTAATTGGCTCGACTTTACGCAGTCGCACGGACGCCTTTAAAGGTGAGTTGATGGCGCAATTGGCCGAGCAGGTATGGCCATTATTTGCCAGCGGACAGCTGCGACCGCAAGCCGAAGAAGTGTTTGCTTGGGCTGACGCTGAAGCCGCTTTTGCGCGCTTAGCCAGTAACCAAGTCAATGGTAAAGTGGTGCTGCAAATCTCTGAGGAGTAAGAGTTTTCTCGGTTGCCCCTGTTGCATACGCTCAGGCATATGACAGGGGCAGTAGAGCATATTCATGCGCCGATTTAGTTAAGTGCTTGCCAGATACAGTAAGCGGCAAAAGCTAAGAAACCTATGGCTGCAACACTGCGAATCAGCTTCAGAGGTAAGCGCTGCGCAGCAAAATGACCTATTAATACCACAGGTGCATTAGCCAACAGCATGCCTAGGGTTGTTCCAAGAATGACCATCCAGAAATAGTCAAATTGCGCGGCGAGCATGACCGTTGCGACTTGAGTTTTATCACCCATTTCGGCAATAAAAAAAGCAATCACTGTGGCTAAAAAAGGACCGTAGCGACTGACGATCTGCGTGTCCTCATCTAATGTATCCGGGATCAAGGTCCAGGCAGCTACGCCAATAAAGCAAGCGGCCAGTACCCACAGTAGCGTGGTGGCTGATAATAATTGCGCGACCTGGTGCCCCACTGCTGCAGCAAGAAAGTGGTTCGCCACAGTAGCCACTAAAATACCAAGAATAATAGGTACAGGTTGGCGATAACGCGCAGCGAGCAAGAGAGCAAGGAGTTGGGTTTTATCACCGATTTCAGCCAGAGTGACGATACCGGTAGACATAAGCAGGGTTTGTAACATGTGATACACCTCGGGGCGGAGAATACGATAACCATGACACACACAGCCTTTCCACCCGGTAAGGTTATGTATGTCATGGGTCTCGTCAGCCAAAGTGATGTGCTATCAAAGGATGCATATCAACGAAGGTGTACACGCCATGATCTGTTGATCAAGTATGTTGACGTGCACGCTGTGGATAATTCCGCAGCCGACTACTCCCCCAAGACGGCGCTGATACTAAACAATCTTTCCTGCTAAAGCAATGCACTGATGTGTCTTAAAAGTAGTTCACCTCTCATCATCAGAGAGTTGGCGAATGGAAAACCGAATCTCAGCAGGTAAAACAGCAATTTCATACCAAACTCATGATAAATGCCCGCCAAAAGAGCTGTGTGACTGCTATGCTCTTGGTTTTAAGTGCCTGCTCTGGTGCAGTGATGCTGCGTGCAGTCGCTGTAATATGCAGCCTCCTATGTGTGGTGTGAGTGAAATCGATTGGAGTTGGAATGATTAACGTAACGCACTTAACAAAACGCTTTGTGCAACAGGTGGCAGTGGATGATGTGTCATTTACCGTGGCGCCGGGTGAAGTCGTGGGCTTTTTAGGCCCCAATGGTGCAGGCAAATCTACGACCATGAAAATGCTCACTGGTTTTTTACAGCCGTGTGAAGGGCAGGTCAGTATCTGTGGTTTTGATATCACCAAGCAGACTTTGCAAGCCCAGCGCTTGATGGGTTATTTACCTGAAGGTGCGCCGTGCTATGGCGATATGACGGTGGGCGGTTTTTTACATTTTATCGCTCAGATTCGCGGTTACCGTGGGCGAGAACTCAAAGAGCGCGTGGCGCGCGCCTTGGCCTTGGTCGAACTTGAGTCTGTGGTGGAACAGACGATTGATACCTTATCCAAAGGTTTTAAACGTCGAGTGGGTTTAGCGCAAGCAGTTTTGCATGACCCGCAAGTATTGATTTTAGATGAACCCACCGATGGCTTAGATCCCAATCAAAAGCATCAAGTGCGCCAACTGATTAAAAATTTAGCTGTGGACCGAATTGTGATTATCTCCACCCACATCTTAGAAGAAGTCAGCGCTTTGTGTACGCGTGCGATGCTGATCAGTCAGGGGCGCTTGCTGGTGGATGAAACACCCTATGAGCTACAGAGTCGCTCCCGTTATCACCAAGCCGTGACTTTATTAGCAGAACAGCCCTTGGATCACACCTTGCTGCAAGCTTTACCTGGCGTAGTAGGGCTTGAAGAAAACCCTTTGGATGGCAGTCTGACGGTATTAGCGGCAGCCGGTCAGGTGATTTTCCCTGCGGTGAACCAGCTGATTCATGCGCAAGGTTGGCAGGTACGTGAGCTTGAAGTGGAGCGCGGCCGTTTAGATGAAGTGTTCCGTAGTTTGACCCGTGGAGATGCCGCATGAGACAGCTGCCGATTATTTTTAAGCGTGAGTTTACGAGTTTTTTTGCCACGCCTTTAGCCTATGTTTTTTTACTGATTTTTCTGGTGCTGTCGAGCGTTTTTACTTTTTATTTAGGGGGCTTTTACGAAAGCGGGCAGGCTGATCTCAATCCGTTTTTTAACTTTCATCCCTGGCTGTATTTGTTTCTTGTACCTGCACTGGCCATGCGTATGTGGGCAGAAGAACGTAAAAGCGGCACCATTGAATTGCTGATGACGTTACCTATTACTCGTTTTGAAAGCGTTGTGGGTAAGTTTTTAGCGGCTTGGGTGTTTGCGGGTATTGCCTTGCTGCTGACATTCCCGATGGTGCTGACGGTGAATTATCTAGGTGATCCGGACAACGGCGCTATTTTAACGGGTTATGTGGGCAGTTGGTTGCTGGTGGGGGCTTACTTAGCGGTGGGTTCATGCATGTCGGCACTGGCAAAAAACCAAGTGATCGCTTTTATTTTGACTGTCAGTCTGTGCTTTGTATTTGTAGTCAGTGGTTTTCCTTTGGTGCTTGATGCTTTTAATGGCTGGGCGCCGCAGTGGTTGCTGGATGTGGTGGCATCGTTTAGCTTTTTAACGCGTTTTCAAGCCATCAGTAAAGGCGTGATTGATGTGCGTGATCTACTGTATTTCTTAAGTTTTATTGGCGCTTGGTTGATGGCTACAGCGGTGGTTGTTGATTTGAAGAAGGCGGACTGATCATGAGAAGACTGATGTATTCCAGTGTGGGCTTAGTGCTGATTGCCGTA
>JAAZJF010000196.1 GCA_012800475.1 Gammaproteobacteria bacterium | reverse complement strand
TCCAAAGCATGCTGCAAGAGTGGACACGCAGCGGTACCTTGCAAGAATCTGTGGCCAACAAGTTGGCTGAATGGCTCGATAGCGGTTTGCAAGAGTGGGATATTTCCCGCGATGCGCCTTATTTTGGCTTTGAGATTCCTGATGCGCCGGGCAAATACTTCTATGTGTGGCTCGATGCACCCATTGGCTACATGGCCAGCTTTAAAAACCTCTGCGCACGTCGCCCAGACTTAGACTTTGATGCCTTCTGGAATAAAGACTCCACGGCTGAGCTCTACCATTTTATTGGTAAAGACATTATTAACTTCCACGCGCTGTTTTGGCCGGCGATGCTTGAAGGCGCTGATTACCGCAAACCCACTGGCGTCAATGTGCACGGTTACTTGACGGTAAACGGCGCAAAAATGTCTAAATCACGTGGCACCTTTATTAAGGCGCGCACCTATTTAGACCACCTCAACCCTGAGTACCTGCGTTACTACTACGCGGCGAAACTGGGCCGTGGTGTAGAAGACTTGGACCTGAATCTGGAAGACTTTATTCACAAGGTCAACTCAGACTTAGTCGGTAAAGTAGTGAATATCGCCAGCCGTTGTGCCGGCTTTATTCACAAAGGCAATGACGGCGTACTGGTCGCTGAGATGCCTAACCCTGCGTTATGGGAGCAATTCCAGCAGGCTACTCCAGCGATTGCCAAAGCCTACGAAGCCCGCGACTTTGCTCGTGCGATGCGTGAAACCATGGCCTTAGCCGATGCGGCTAACGCGTGGATTGCTGAACAAGCGCCCTGGTCCATGAACAAGATCGAAGGTCAGCAAGCGCAAGTACAAGCCATTTGCTCGCAAGCCATTAACTTGTTTAAGCAGTTAATGATCCTGTTAAAGCCGGTGCTACCTAAGCTCGCCGCTGATGCCGAGCACTTCTTAAACGTGCCAGCACTGAGCTGGGATGATTTGGGTACGCCGCTGGGCGCACATCAACTCAATCCTTTCAGCGCGTTATTGACCCGCGTTGATCCTAAGCATGTAGACGCGATGATTGAATCGTCCAAAGAAGACTTACTGGAAATGCAAACGGCTGATGCAACCAGCGCCGTTGCCAGCAATGGTGAGTTGGACAAAGAACCCTTGGCTGCAGAAATCGACTTTAACGCCTTCGCGGCGGTAGATTTGCGCATTGCCTTGATCGAAAAAGCCGACTTTGTTGCCGGTGCCGATAAGCTCTTGCAACTGACGCTGGATCTTGGTGGCGTCAAACGCAATGTGTTCTCAGGTATCAAAAGCGCCTACCCTGATCCAAAAGAGCTGGAAGGTCGCCTTACTTTATATGTGGCCAACTTAGCTGCACGTAAAATGAAGTTTGGCGTCTCAGAAGGCATGGTGCTCGCTGCAGGCCCAGGCGGTGAAGAAATTCACCTGCTCAGCCCCGATAGCGGTGCACGCCCAGGGCAGCGGGTGATGTAATACATATTCGCCCACATGATTTATATGTTATGCGGGCGAATACAGTTTATACAGTGACATAGGCAGAACCACTGCATAAAAACAGGCATGCTAGCGCGTAAAACTTGCACACATGCTTTACGCCTCTGCTATTGAGCGAGACACCGTTATGTTAAAACGCTTGCTAACACCTTTTTGTGTTCTCTTCAGTCTATTGAGTTTGAGTTGGACTACAGTTCAAGCTGAAAACCTAGATACAGAATACCAATTCCCCCTCCACAACCCCTTTGAAGCCACCATCGCCGGCACGCCCAGTGCGTTACGCCCTGCTTTGCCCGATGATGCGGATATCAAGCAGCGTGACTACAACTTGCGCCTGCGCCCTGAGCGTGAATACAGTTTGCCGAGTAATTTTTGGCCGGTGAAAACCTTTCGTTACCGCTTAGCTAAACAATCTGG
>JAAZJF010000195.1 GCA_012800475.1 Gammaproteobacteria bacterium | reverse complement strand
GGATTGCAGTGGCCAAAAATATTCGTCCACCACGAACTCACAGCATCTAAATAACGGTTACCGTCAAAATCCTCCAGCCAAATACCTTCAGCACGGCGAATGGGTACGATCGGTAAACTCTCGTGGTCTTTCATTTGTGTGCAGGGATGCCATAAAACGTTTAAGTCACGCTGCATCCATTGATCATTTAAACTCACTTGCTTGCTCCCGTTAACGGATGACACAGCCTAACAGATGCGCCAAAGCATGCTAGAAAAAACCTGCACTCAAATGCACTTACGCCATCGGCACGCAGCTGAGTTTAAGCTCTAAACAATGCCGTGCACCGGGCTCTAACACGAGGTGATCGCTCAGCACATTCGCGCTTTCAATACACAACATCTGCTGCCATGCCGTGCTGGCAAAACCACTTAAAGTTTTGGACTTTTCTACGCCCGGATTCCATACAATGGCTGAGCTTGAGCCTTGACTCTGCAGATGAATTTGACGCTGCCAGCCTGGATCTTCGATGTACAAATGCTCAGGCACCTGCAGATACACGCGATCTGTTTCATCAGCGCACACCAATGCGCCGACTTGCTCACGCAACTGCCATTGCTCCAGCGTCTCGTGATACGCACAACCGCCAAGCCCCTGCACCGCAACCTGACGCACATCACTGACCGCAAAATAGGTGTGTAACGCCTGACTGATCGCCACAGGTTGTGTGCCAAGATTATGATTTTCCAAACGCAGGGTGAGCTGCTCACCCAAGCTGATATGCAACTGCACCCTCGCGGCATGCGGCCAATGCGTTAAGCCCTGACTGGCATCCAGCTGCAAACTCAGCTGCACCGCCTCAGCATCACTGCGGCTACTGAGCAACTGCCAATCCAAGGTGCGCGCTAAACCATGAAAAGGTGCCGTATCCGTGGTCATCTGTTGCACTGCAAGCGGGTTGCGCTGAATATCACCAAACCAAGGCCAGCACACAGGCACGCCACCGCGCACACTGTGTCCCCGCTCGTACTCAGCTTGCGGACTTAACCAAATCAGCGGCGGTAACTCAAGATCAGGCCAGTAACTGAGAATTTGCGCACCTTGCTGGCATATATCCAACTGCGCTGCACCCCAACGTAGACGCCAGCCTGGCAAGCCAGAAAAATCCATCGGTATGATTGCATGCTGCATGCTAGGCCTCCTTGAGCCGATTTATTTACTGATTGCCGTAAATCTGACTCGGCAGCCAAGTAATAATTTCTGGCCAAACGTAAGCCACCACCAACATGCTGATCTGAATAGCGATAAAGGGTAAAACACCGCGATAGATGGTTGCTGTAGCCACCGATGGCGGGGTCACGCTGCGCAAATAAAACAGCGAAAAGCCAAAGGGCGGTGTGAGGAATGATGTTTGTAAATTCAAAGCAATCATAACTCCTAGCCACACTGGATCTAAGCCCATCGACAACAACACAGGACCAACAATGGGCACAACAACAAAAATAATTTCGATAAAGTCGAGAATAAAGCCCAGTAAAAAAATCACCACCATGACTAAGAAAAATGCACCCAACACGCCACCTGGTAGTTGCGCAAACACATTCTCAATCATCATATCGCCGCCAAAACCACGAAACACCAAGGAAAACAGTGATGCGCCAATCAAGATCAAAAATACCATCGAACTGATTTCAGCGGTTGAAAATGACACTTCACGCAAGCGCTTAAGCGTCAATTGACCTTTAAGCAGACCTAGGATTAACGCACCGATCGCACCTAAGGATGCCGCTTCTGTGGGCGTTGCCACACCGGCCAAAATAGAGCCCAAGACCGAGCCCATTAACACCAGTGGCGGCAGCAACGCTTTAAATAAACGCCCCCACTCAATCGGACCTAAGGCTTCTTGGGGTAAAGCAGGCAGTTTTTTCGGCTGCGTCACCGCAACAAAAATTAAATATGCGATATACAGACACACCAACAGCACACCGGGAATCAGTGCACCGATAAATAAGTCACCCACAGAGACCGTTTTGGGCGTAAACACGCCCATGCGAATTTGTGCTTACTGGTAAGCACTCGATAAAACATCCCCCAGCAACACCAAAATAATGGATGGCGGAATAATTTGTCCCAAAGTGCCGGTCGCCGCCAAGGTGCCGGTCGCTACCGCAGGATCATAACCACGGCGTAACATTGTCGGTAGCGCCAGCAAACCCAAAGTAACCACCGTAGCGCCCACCACACCGGTACTGGCTGCTAAAAGAGCACCCACCACACAGACAGAAATCGCTAAACCACCGCGCAAAGTACCAAACAAGCGCGACATGGATTCGAGTAAATCTTCTGCCACTCGCGATTTTTCCAGCATCACCCCCATAAAGACAAACAAGGGCACGGCAAGCAAAGTCTGGTTGTTCATAATGCCAAACAAACGGTTGGGCAAAGCCTGCAAGAAGCTGGGGTCAAACGCGCCAGTGGCCACGCCAATCATGGCAAAAATCAACGACACGCCACCCAGCACAAATGCTACTGGATAACCTATCACCAGCGTTAAGCAAATAGTTAAAAATAAGCTGATTGCCAGTACTTCAGTCATGCTGTATACCTTCACTCAAAGCGGGTGTGCGTAACTGTTGCATCAATAGCACTAAATCAGCACAGCATTGCAGTAGCAAACTTCCCACAAGTAATAAAATAATACTCTTTTGCAGATACATAAAACCTAAGCCACCGGCCTCGCCTGAGGTTTCATAGATCGCCCACGAGTTCACAACATAGCCCCAACTGTTCCAGCCCAGAAATAAACACATAGGCAGTAACAACAAAAGGTGACCGCTGGTATCCACGATCGCTTTTTTGCGTGTCGAAAAATTTTGATAAAAGATATCCACACGGACATGCGCCTGCCGCTGCAACGCCCACGCTGCAGTCCCCATAAAGGTTAATGCATGCGCGTACATCACCGCCTCCTGCAATGCGGTGGCACCTATACCAAAGGCATAACGCAGAACAACGACACAAGCCGTACCCAAAACCAAAAACAGCGTGAGCCAAGCGCAAGTACGGCCCAGTAGCGCATTAGCAGCCTGAACCTGCGTTGCAATACGCACCGGCCAAGAGAATAAAGACATAGGACAACTTCTAACAAACAAGTGAGCCGCATATTGTAGGGGCTGTGTACAAAATTAACCATGTGCATGTTATCCACTCGATAGGTGCACCGAGCTGTGGATAAGCTGGGGAGATATAAAGCTCAGCCAGAGCTAGCAAGGCTTACAGAGCATTGATCAATAAACAACCAGAGGTTTTAAACTGTGCACAAAGGACTGGGATGGTGCTGTGGATAAGCTGTTTATCTTCAGCTGCACACCTTTAAATACAAGGGCTACAGACAATTGATCATTTTTTAACCGTATTATATACGACTCACAGAATGACTTATCCACACCGCCTCAATAATCGCAATCGGCCCTTTTGAAACACGCTATGCATAACCTGAGCAAGGTTATCCACCTTGGAAGTGCATGGGCTTGTGGATAAGCTGGGGAGTCACCCCTCTAAGCCTTATCTGGCAAGGCTTACAGAGCATTGATCAATAAATAACCAGAGGTTTTAAACTGTACACAATCTAATGGGATGCTGCTGTGGATAAGCTGTTTATGCATGGCTGTAAGCCTTGATAAGCGTGGCTAGCAGCCTGTTGATGGTTTTTTAATCATATTTTTATATGATTGGCTGCTGTGCTTTATGCACAGGAAAAAAGATGGCGTCTTGAGAATAATCAGACACCATTGCATGCGCAGCGCAAGCATCGCCAAGCAGTTATCCACGCCACAGGTGCACCGAGCTGTGGATAAGCTGGGGAGATACAACGCTCAGCTAGAGCTGGCAAGGCTTACAGAGGACTGTTTAATAATTGATCAGCCATTTTAAACTGTGCACAAAGACACTGGATGGTGCTGTGGATAAGCTGTTCACTTATAGGGCAAACCCAGAGCCTGCGAGCCCTGCAGAGAAGTGGTTGTTTTTTGCACAAAATATTTTCTCAACCGCAATAGCATCTTACGGCTGGCAAACGCTAAAAGCGTAAAGCCAACCTGTGCATAACTCTAGAGTTTAGTCTGTGGGTAACTTGTTAGTATAAAACGTAAGTCATTGTTTTATAAAGGCTTTAGCCTGTTGATTACTTTTTCTTAAGCGCCTGCTGACTGCGCTTTAAGATGCGTATAGCATCCCAGCTATACACCGCCAGCCCCGCCCAAATAAAGCCAAAAAAGACCAGCGATTGCGCGGAAAACGGCTCATTAAACATTAATACAGCTAAGAGTAATAACAAGGTGGGGGTGATGTACTGCAAAAAAGCCAAGGAGGCATAAGGCAAGTTTTTTGCTGCCTCGTTAAAGCATAATAACGGCAATAAGGTGACCGGCCCTGCTGCGGCTAACCACAGCATCTGCCCACTGCCTAAAAACTCAGTCTGCATGCTGATGGCCTGTGGATTAAACCACAACCAACCTAACGCCACCGGCGCCAGCATCCAGGTTTCAACCGTCAGTCCGGGTAACGCAGCCACTGGAGCCTGTTTACGAATCAAGCCGTACAAGCCAAATGAGCAGGCCAAGGCTAAAGAGATCCAGGGCACCGCTCCAAAACTCCACACTTGCAAACCCACACCCGTAGCAGCCAAAGCAATCGCCACCCACTGTAAACGGCGTAAGCGCTCACGCAAAAACAGCATGGCCAATAAAACGTTCACCAAAGGGTTGATGTAATAACCCAGACTGGCCTCCACCATCCGATCGTTATGCACAGACCAGATATAGATCAACCAATTGCTGGCAATTAAAGTGCCAGAGATGGCCAGCACTAAAAAGCGTTTAGGATGCTGGTACAACTCCTGCCACCAGCCTCGGTGACGCCACACCAATAACAAACCCGAACTGAACAAAGCAGACCAGAGGATGCGATGCACAATCACCTCTTGTGCAGGGATTCCATCTAACGTTTTAAAATACAGCGGGAACAGGCCCCAAATGCAATAGGCAAATAAACCAAGCACATAGCCACGACGGGGATTGGGTGTAACAGTCATATTGGTTAGCCAGCTAACGAAAAATTTAGTTTATTCTAGGCCGCCTCAGCCGTACTGTCTTGCCTGTTATTAAAAAAGCTTTAAAAAAGGCTCGTCTAAAGCAGCACGCTGTTCGCGTAAAATCAATATTTGCTCACCCCAGTAACGCTCAGTACCAAACCAGGGGAAGCTTTGTGGGAAAGCAGGGTCATCCCAACGTTGGGCCAGCCAAGCGCTGTAATGCAGCAAACGCAAAGCGCGCAAGGCTTCAATTAAAGGTAGCTCACGCGGTGAGAAATCATAAAACTCTTGGTAGCCATCAACCAACTCAGAGAGCTGCGATAAGCGATCTTGATAATCACCGGCCAACATCATCCACAAATCTTGAATAGCAGGCCCCATGCGGCAGTCATCTAAGTCAACGATAAAAAAACTTTCATCACGGCAGAGCAAGTTACCCGGATGGCAATCACCGTGAACGCGTATCGCTGTATACGGATGCTGAGCAAATACATCCTCAACCTTCAGCAATAAATCTTTAACCACGGACTCCCACGCGGGGCGTAAGCTTTGCGGCACATGCACACCACTGGACAATCGCTCAAACGCCGCATGTCCATAAGTGGTAACGTTTAACCCGGGGCGATGGACAAAAGGCTGACTGGCACCCACAGCATGCAAACGACCCAGTAACTGCCCTAAACGGTATAACTGATTTAAGTTACCCGGCTCAGGAGCTCGGCCACCGAGGCGCTCAAATAACGCAAAACGAAAGCCTGCATGCTCAAATAAACTCTGTCCATTGTGCTCCATCGGCGCCACCAAGGGCACGTCACAATCAGCCAACTCAAAAGAGAAAGTATGCTCTTCAAGAATCTGAGCATCGCTCCAGCGCTCGGGACGATAAAACTTGGCAATAAGCGGGGTCTTATCTTCAATACCCACTTGGTACACACGGTTTTCGTAACTGTTGAGCGCCAATACACGGGCATCACTTAAAAAGCCTAAGCTTTCGACAGCATCAAGCACTAAATCAGGGGTCAGTGCAGCAAACGGATGCGCAGACATGGCAAGCTCCTTTATTTGAGTGCTTCAGTGTAACAGGCAATACCCTCTGCCATGGTACGCATCAAGCCCCACACTGATGTTGTCCTGCGCGACATTGCGACACAAGTACACAGCGCCGTGGCGTTCTATACTAGACACAGATCGATCCAACTTATGGCTGCATTGCTGTCAAATTCACTCAGGAATATTTATGTCATATTCAACTACAAGTCGTACGCTGATGTTAGGTCTAGTCGCAGTCTTATGTGCTGGAGTGATAGGTTTATTGGCTGGGCATTACCTCACCAGCGAACCTGATCAAACTCAGGCCATACGTGAGGCGGGCATCATTGTGTTACCGCAAAGCCTTGAACTGCCGGAATTACACTTAGCCAGCACGCAAGGCCAACAGCAGGCGACGCATGAGTTAACTGGGCGCTGGAGTTTGGTTTTTTTCGGCTATACCTTTTGCCCTGATATTTGCCCCACAACCCTAGCTGAGTTGCGCCAGCTAAAAAAATTACTGCCTGCAGCCACACAAGATAAGCTGCAAATTATTATGGTCAGCGTTGATCCGCAGCGCGATACCACCGAGCAATTGCAACTGTACTTAAACTATTTTGATCCTGAGTTTATTGGTTTAACCGGTGAGTTAACTGATATTCAAACCCTGAGCAGTGCCTTGAGTATTCCCTTTATTCCAGGTGACACCAGCGCACCCTATTATACCGTTGATCACAGTGGCAACTTGGCCATTATTAGCCCTGATGGCCGCCAGTATGGTTTTATCCGTGCGCCTTTAGATGTACGCAAGCTGGCGGAGCAATTACCTCATATCATCAACCCATAACTCGGTGCTACGGCAACGCAACACTGACCCTTCAAGGCATAAGAAAGACAGCCGTTATGTTTTATGAGTATAAGAAATCGATATAACGGCTCGGCAAATACGGGTGCTACTATCTATTGTGTTGCCTCTACACCCTATTAGACCGGATTGAAAACGCCCCAGCATGGGGTCAACTTCAAGCGATACGGATGATAAGTTTAGGCCAAAACATACGCCGCTTAATCTGCCTAACCTTGGAGCCCTTATGGATCAGACAACATTATTTCCTGCTGCACTGCACGCCACTTTTACTGCTGGCGAAGTGGCTTTAATTGGTGCAGGCCCAGGCGATCCAAGCTTATTGACTATGCGCGCATGGAGCTTATTGCAACAGGCCGATGCCGTAGTGTACGACCGTTTGGTGAGTGCCGACTTAATGGCGTTAATTCCTGCACGCTGTGCACGTTATTATGTGGGCAAAGCCAGCGGGCACCACAGTGTGCCGCAAGAAGAGACCAACCAGTTGCTGGCAGATTTAGCCCAGCAAGGTTTAAAAGTAGCGCGCTTAAAAGGCGGTGACCCTTTTGTCTTTGGGCGCGGCTCGGAAGAACTCGACTATCTATTGCAACGCCATATCAGCTGCCAAATTGTGCCAGGCATCACTGCAGCATCCGGCTGCACAGCTTACGCTGGCATCCCTCTAACGCATCGCGGCGTGGCGCAGTCTTGCCAATTTATTACTGGCCATTTACAAAAAGACGGCGCACTGAACCTGCCTTGGCAAGGTTTAGCAGGTCCCAATCAAACGCTAGTGTTTTATATGGGGTTAAGCGCTCTGGCTGATATTTCTAACAACCTGATGCGCTCAGGCTTAGCCGCCGATACACCTGCGGCACTGATTGGCCATGGTACTTACGCCAATCAGCAAGTGGTACGCGGTACGGTGGCACAGTTGCACAGCATGGCGGCCAACGCACAACTCACCCCACCGACTTTAACGGTGATTGGTCATGTGGTGGACTTATTTGCGCAGCAGCATATCAGCCATCCAGCGCACATCAGTCCACAACTCGAAGCAACGACAGCCTTATGAAAGTTCAGCTAAGGCGCAGGCTAAATCCTTATATTTAAACTCAAAACCAATAGCTTGCGTCCGTTCGGCTTGGATATGTTGACCGCCTAATAAAAGACCGGCCATCTCGCCTAACAACAATTTCAGCACAAAGGCTGGAGCGGCCATAATGGCAGGACGACGTACATGCTGGCCCAAGGTCTTCGCAAAGACCTGATTGCGCACTGGCTGCGGAGCGCACGCATTGTAAGGTCCGTGAGCTTCGGTGTGATGTAATAAGTGATCAATCAAGGCGACTTCATCATGCAAATGCACCCACGGCATCCATTGCTGGCCACTGCCTTGCTTGCCACCTAGACCCAAACGAAACAACGGTAAAAGGCGTGCTAAAAACCCACCTTGGCTGGTCAAGACTAAACCGGTGCGCACCAAGACCACGCGCATACCCAATGACTCAGCAGCCTGCGCGGCATGCTCCCAATCGGCACAGAGCTGCGTGGCAAAATCAGGCTGCTGAATGGCGCTGCTTTCGGTTAAGACCTGCTCACCGCCATCACCGTACCAACCCACCGCCGAGCCTGAAATCAACACCTCAGGTTTATACTCAAGCGAGGCTAACCAGCTCACTAGGTGTTCAGTCAAGGCGATGCGACTATCACGCAACAGAGTGCGTCGGGCTTGCGTCCAAGGCCGATCCGCAATAGGTGCACCGGCTAAATTAATCACGGCATCCAGTTGCACAGCATTGAGTTCTTTGAGCTCGCTAATAGGGTGAACCGCTTCACCACATAAGTCTTTCACCCGTTCAGGTGTACGACTCCAGACATACACCTCATGGCCTTGCGCTAACCATAATCGGCATAAGTTACGGCCAATCAACCCGGTACCGCCCGTTATTAAAATACGCATCGTGAGCCTCTCTTGCAGATTGCATTGTCGGATCAGACAGCTTGCATTCATCATCCACTCGGGATGAGTACGCATCTGGCTTGTGTCATCATTAAACTATAGATCTGCTACAAATACTTGTACAATAATCGCTATTAAGTATAAGTATTTGTTATACACAGCCATTTCAAATGGCGTATAAACATATTTTGTCCAAGGAATCTGTATGTCATCTTCTAAAATTGCCATTATCGGTGCTGGAATGGCTGGAATTACCGCGGCCAGAACCCTAACCGCAGCCGGCTATCCTGTACAAGTGTTTGAAAAAAGTCGTGGCAGCGGCGGCCGCTTAGCCAGTAAACGCAGTGACATGGGCCGTGTTAATTTAGGTGCGCAAAGCTTTAGTGCGCATGAGCATGAGTTTACTTTGCAGGTCCAAAACTGGCTGCACTCAGATTGGCTTGAGCCCAGCGTCAGTCAGCCACACGAGTGGAAGGGCAGCCCCTATATGAGCGCCCTCACCCGCAATCTACTGGGCAATATCACCACACACTTTGCCTGCGAAATTCGCAGCCTCAGCCATGATGACAACGGCTGGTCACTGCACGATCAACATCAACAAATACATGGGCCATTTGAGCAGTTAGTGGTCGCTATTCCTGCACCTCAAGCGCAAGCATTACTGCGTGACTGTGCGCCAGATTTAGCTGAACACGCAGCCCAAGTACAGATGCAACCAGTATGGATGGTGGCCTTAGGCTTTAAAGAGCCCTTGGCACACGCCTTCGAGCAGACGCCCAATGACAACAAGGTACTGGCGCACATTATTGAAACGCCACAAGACGCTGATCATCCAATGCAAACCTGGATGCTGCGGGCCAGTGACGCTTGGAGTGAGCAGCATCTTGAGGATGATAAAGAGCAGGTACTACTCGCCTTGCGCGATGCGTTAAGTGCCCTCTACCCAGCGCAGTTACCGGAACACGATAGCGCTTTTGCGCACCGCTGGCGCTATGGTCTGGGTGCATTGAGTCATCCGGTTGGGCATTTAACAGACGTGCCACGCGGCCTCTATATTGCAGGCGATTGGTGCAGTACCGGTGATGTCTATGGCGCGTGGCGCAGTGGCCAGCAAGCAGCGCAGCAGATCATCGAGCAGGCCGCACACTAAAGCCTGTCGCTCAGTCATAACTCACATCACTGAGTGCAACCCAGCCCAGCATAAATTATCCCGAATGGGCTGGCGTTGTTTGCTAATATGCGCGCTGTATTAGCACAGATGTGGAAAGTGTTGTGATTGAAGCTGTCTGGATTGTATTTGCATTTAGCCTCGGCATGGGCGTGCGCTTAATTGGCTTACCGCCGCTGATCGGCTATTTGGCCGCTGGCTTTTCAATTGCTGCCAGCGCCGACTACCTCGGCTTATCGGTGGATAGCACTACAGCATTGCAACATATTGCGCATCTGGGTGTGTTGCTGCTGTTATTCACGGTCGGTTTAAAACTCAAAGTCAAAAGCTTAGTGCGTCCAGAAGTGCTGGGCGGTGGCTTGCTGCACTTCTTAATCAGCACAGCAGTATTCACCCCAGGCTTTGTATTTTTTCTAGATATCAGCTGGTATACCGCCAGTATGTTGGCCATTGCGCTCTCATTTTCCAGCACCGTTTTAGCCGCTAAAGTCTTAGAAGGTAAACTTGCCGAGCAGGTGCTCAAACGCGCTCAGCAACAGGATGCGCCTTAAACACAAAACACAACCTTTACTGCTCTGCTGCAACAGGGATGGCAATGGTGAAGCGCGCGCCTTGTGTACCGTTTTTCACCGTCAGCTTGCCACCCATTAGGTTGATAATACCGTAACTGACAGACAAGCCCAAACCTGTGCCTTTACCCACGGGTTTAGTGGTGACAAAGGGTTCAAAAATACGCTCTAACAAGTCCACCGGCACGCCACCGCCACTGTCTTCAATGGCAATATAGATTGTATTTTGTGCGACATAACTCGACACCTGCAACACCGCCGGACGCCCCGTACCCGTAAACTGGCGGATGGCTGCATATTGCGCATTGAGCAATAAATTAATCAACACTTGTTCAAAACGGTCAATATGACCCTTGATCTGCGGTAAAGGCGCCAGCTCTAGATTAATCTGCACTGGCACAGCGTCTTTTTCCACGCCTTCTTTGACCAACAACACAGCCTCTTGAATGGCCACTAACGGATCAAACAAGGTACCTTCAACCTCTGAGTGACGACCAAAAATTCGCATATGATCAACCACTTTAGTCACGCGCATGATCTGACTTTCTAAACGCTCAAGCTTATCCAATAAATACTTTGGATCCATCGCATCAGCGCCAGCTAAACGCTTTAAAATATTGGTCAGCGCCATGCGCATCACGGTCAATGGCTGGCTGATTTCATGGGCTAAACCTGTGGCCATTTCGCCCAGCGTCGCCATTTTTGCGCTTTGATACACTTGCTGACGCGCATTATGTACTTCGGTATTATCACGCCCTACACTTTGAATTTCGATAATGCGCCCTTGCTCATCAAATAACGCACGATCCGACCACACCCACCAGGCATGCACGTTCTCTGACAGATTCAACAGCAACTCAATACTGCCGCCGGGGTTATCAGGTGTAAGCTGAGCATAACGCGCAAGTAGCTCTTGACGTTTAGCCGGTGATAAAAAGTCGCCTAAATTAATCTCAGTATCCAAGGCCGTATCGGCGCTAAAGCCTAATGAGCTAAACAACTGCCGATTACCATAGACCACAGATAAGTCCGGCAAGAAGCGACAAATAATTGCTGGCGCATCTTCCACCAGCATCCGATAGCGCTCCTCACTTTCACGCACTAATTCAGCTGACTCAGTGGCTTCAGTGACATCAATACTTAAGCCGACAATTTCTTTCGGGCGGCCACGCTCATCGCGCAATAACTTAGCTTCATCCAAGATCCAGTGGTAAACACCATCCACATCTCGCACACGGTAACGACGGCTGATGGCGCCAATTTGTAAGATCTCACGCAGCCCTTGATAATACTCTTCACGATCATCCGGGTGCACAATGCCGCCCAGTGAAATATCCTGTAATTGCTCATAAGTCCAGCCCAGCATCGGCGTCATACTGGCGCTACAAAAATCCAAATGAAAAGCATCATTCTTATAAGCCAATATATACACAATGGCCGGTGCGTTATAAATCAACCCTTCAAAACGCGCTTGAGCATCGTCTACGGCTGTTTCCATTTGCCGCAAATCATCAATGTTCATCGCGTAGCCAACCAAGCGTCGGCTCTCACCTTCAACACGATCGGCGAGCATGCGATACCAGCACGACTGACCACTGACTTGCACCCGTAAGACCATGCTGAGTTTAACGCCTTCGGTTACCGCGCGGTTCACACGATGGCGATATTCCATTTCATCCAAAGGGTCAATCGCTTGCAGCGCAGTTTCAAAGTTCACACTGCCGTCATGCTCCAGTGCTAAGTCTAAAATAGAGGCTAAGCTGGTATCCATATATAGTTTTTGTTGCCCAGGATCATACTCCCACCAACCGGACGCTAGCATTTTTTGCAGATAGGCATTGCGCTCAACCGTGTGTTGCATCTGCTGATAACTCAAGGCGGAGTGCAATGGCGAGCAAAACAAATATAATAAAGCCATCCAGTCACTATGGGCTAAACCGTATAATGTATGGCGTTCACCATGGTCTGGAATCATCAGCCATAAATGCACGCCGTCTTGCTCCATGTAGGGCAAGAGTGCCACAGGTGTTTTGTGCTCGCCCAGCACCAAGCGAATCGGCGCGCTGATCTTTGGGTATAAGTTTTGCAAAATACTTTGCGCTTCTTCGACTGCACTGTGTATCGAACGCGCACTGGGCAAGGTTGCTGTCGCATACTCATGCCAATGTGTGGTCTCACGCTTTAATAAGCACAGCCAAGGTAAACGCAGGCGTAGCATTAAGCCTTCAAGCCATTCTTGAGCATGGTTTTGCAGCACGGTACTTGAAGCTGTACCTACAGCGGTGGAGTGCTGCACGGTAAAATCAAGCGCTTTGCTACGCAGCTCTTCTTGCGAGTGACGCGCCACGGCATGGGTATTATCGATTAAAATAATGCACCAGTGAGGCGCTTGGTAAAATTTTGCGCCTTGCATATAGCGTGCATCTGCATCTTGACCACGCAAGACTAACGACAACTGGCTGGGCCATTCATTGATCGGTAATGGCGCCTGAGCAAAGGGCGTTGCAAGAATCGATGACAGTGTTCTGGGTAACTCAAGCGATGTACTTGGTAACAGCCTTTGCAATTCGCGACTGATCTCAACAATCTGTCCCTTTTTATCCAGCAACATGCTTAAGCCTGATAACGACTCAACCGCTGCTGTCTGTGTGCTAGCCTGTGCCTGTGTAATATCTCGCTTACGCCAAAATCTTTTCATTAGAATCCCGTATGGCAATGCATCAAATGCACATCAATCAAACAATATAATAACAATATTTACAGATGAAAATACATCAATACTCTTTATAATAATATTAAATTTAAAAGACAATGAGCGTTTAATGATACATTTATTAACTATAACTATAGTACTGGTCTGGTCCTTTACCTGTGCAGCCCAAGATATAAAATATAAGAAAATCAGCAATTTTTTAACAATAGGTATGTTTATAGCTGCTACGTTATATATTTTAATATCTGGAAACACTTTACTAAACGCAAGCTTTCAAAATGCTATATTTGCATTTATGTTAGCAATTGCATTAAGTTTGCCAGGCTATATTACTGGGAGGATGGGTGCAGGGGATGTCAAGATGCTCTGTGCTCTTGCTGTAGCAACATACAGTGATTATGTGCTGATATCAGTGATCGGTGCTGCTTTGGCACTCGTGATCTGGTCGACCTGCCAACCGTTATGGTCTAAGTTGCCACAAGTGGTGCATAAGGCGTTTCCTTTTATGGACCCCACTACTGGTAGTCCGTTGCCTTATGCACCGTTTTTATTCCTCGGTATGCTCTGCGCTACGTTAATCCATAGCGCTGTGCTCTAGCGTCAGCCGTCAGCGCTTAAATTTACCGCCATCTTCTTCGCCGTAGTACTCAGGGATCGGGTGCTTATAACTTTCTAATAAACGCTGCATCGCCAATTCACGTTCGGCGGGCGTGGCTGTTTGAGTAAACTTCGACTTCTGCGTACCTTCACGCTGTAACTGCAACCAGCGCTCTGCTTGCAGTTTTGGGCTGTCTGAAACTAATGCTTGATCAGATCTGGCAAAAGTTTGAGTACTGAGCAAACAAAATAAAACAGCTGAAAAAAGTATCTTTATTTTCATTACATAACTCCCATGTCAATATACTAAGCGATTAATATCCAGTAATCGGCTCAATTAAGCGTACACCGGCAGAAGGTGCGCGCTGCACACCACGAACGGCTCCAACAGGAGCAGCTTTAGCTGCTGGCTGACTTGGCTTTACAGCTGCAGGTCGAGACGATGCAGGAGCTGAAACTGGGCGTACTTTTGCAGGCGTACTTGGCTGTACAGCACGTACTGGCGCTGGGGCTATAGCCGGTGTTTTTTTGCTCGTTGGTGCTGCAGAGCGTGCTGCTGGTTTTGCTGCAACCGGTACAGGCTTACGCACAACTGCAGGCTGAACTGGCACAGGTGCTATAGTTTTTGCTTTGTTCGGCTGAATTTTCTCTACAGGACGCGAAGGCGGCACACGACCACTGTTTCTAGCAGCAGCTAATAAAGCAGCATGCTCAGCTTTTAAGGCAGTTGCTCTTTTTTCTGCATCACGAAACTGATCCGTGGTGAGCTTCTTCTTAGTCACTAAATCGCGTGCATGATTCCACTTATCTTGATAAATCAATAAGGTCAGCATGTTCTGCGTGGCGCGTGTATCGGCTTCATTAAGCTCCATCGCTGTCATCAACTCAAAGTGAGCCTCTGATAAGCGCTGCATATTTAAGTAAGTCACACCTAAATCATTACGCATCGCATCGCTGGCGGGCGCTAAACTGGTGGCAATCCGCAAGTGATGTAACGCCTGGGTATAGCTTTTATCGGCAACAGCTATTTGGCCTAAACCGTGATGCGCATCTGCTACCAAGCATGTATTCACTAAACCTGAATACAGTGGCTGCGCTTCAGGGCGACCTAGTACACGCAGTAACTGTGCTTTACGCAAACGAGCTTCTGGTAAGTCTGTAGGTAAGCGCTCAAGGTTTGCTAAAGCAGCATGTAAGCGACCTGAGCTAGCCATTTCTTGTGATAAACCCAGCACCAGTTCTTGATCACTGGTCAAAGGTTCACAACTTCTAGGCTTACTACTTTCGCGCTGTACCAACCAAGGTGATGCAGGATCTGCAGCACAACCCACTAAAGTAACCGCAAGTAACATCATCACTAGGATATGTTTCATCCCATATCTCCTAAAGCTTGGATAATCGCAATAAAACCAGGTCCCGCTAAAATAATCAGCAGTGCCGGGAAAAGAAAAACCATCATGACTATGGACATCTTGGCAGACATTTTAGACACCCGTTCTTGCAGGGTGGTCATGCGTCTGTCATCGATTAATTCCTTCAGTGATAATAGGGAGCTCATACCACCACCCCCTTGATGTATCAGCTGTTCAAGGATGGTGAAAGTATCAGTCAACTCATCAACTTGCATCATGAAAGCGGTATGGCGCAACTCTTCGCCGAGTTCAAGACCGGCATCGACACGCAACAAAATATGCTGCAACTCTATAGTCAATTCAGGCAGTATTTTTTCACCACCATTGACTAAAACACGTAATGATTGCTCAACAGTCATACCCACTTCAAATAACATACGCAGCAAAGGAATCATCGTTGATACTTCTACTGCTAAGCGCTGTTGGCGTGCTTTTGCTGATTTCACTAGAATACGCTTGGGTATCAAATAACCTATACCTAGCACCAAAAGTAGCATCAGCCAAAACATACTGTCGTCAGAATCAGAGCTTTCAGCACCCACAGACTGCAACATCAATACAAGCAAGGCTAATATCAGTGGTAAGCCAATCTGCAAAGCAAAAAACGCCATACGATGCCGCGCTTTACGCCAACCTAATTGATTGAGAAGTTGAATCACTTCACTATCAAATAGTTTAGTGTTCGCGCTAACCACACTGTTACTGAATGTATCTAATACATTACTCTGATCTTGACCACCTAAGCGCCCCACCACATTACGTATTGCAACGTAGCGACGAATCACTAAGCTAAATAATAAAGTAGCTGCTGTTAACAGTAATAAAGACGATAGTATTAATGCATTCATGCTTAGATACTCCTCATCATACGCCAGAGCAAAAAGCTACCGATCAACTGCAAAGCAAAAGCAAAGAGCAAGACTAACTGACCTGAAGTTTGCTCCCACATGCCCAAGAGTAAGTCTGGACTGCTCAAAAACAGATAGCCAGCCATGGCTATGGGTAAACCACCTAAAACCAATGCGCTCATCCGTGTTTCACCTGTCATCGCCCGCAATTGACGCGATGCTTGATCGCGGTCGCGAATCAGACGGATCAGATTCTCTAAAACCTCACTCGCATTACCACCGTAACGCTGGTTCACCGACATTGAGAGCGCCAAGATATGAAACTCTTCTTGCTCATATAACGCAGCGAAGTCATCCACAGCATCCGATAACGGCATGCCCCGCTGGATGCTATTGCGCGTACGCAATAACGCACCATGTAATGGCTGCTGGCAGTTATCAATCGCTAAAAGAAAGCCATCACCTAAGGTACGGCCCGACTTTAAGCTGCGAATAATATGGTCCAACAATTGCGGCAATTGCACAATCATGCGTTGCAAGCGACGTCGCAAACGTACCAACAAGTAAAACCTTAGCAGCACAACACTGGCAATTGCTGTCACGATAAACGCAAGTACACCTGCACTCCACAACACGATGACAAGCAGCACTAACCATATCCCAACCAGCAGCATCACACGCCAAAAGTCCAAGTGAATACCTGTTCTTACAAGCTCACGCTGCACTGCGCCAAAATTAATTTTATCCGTACTGATAAAATCGCTGCTCAGACGCCCAAGAACCTTTTCAGAAGCACCCGCACGTCGACTGCGTTGCAAAAAAACCACACTTGCAACCAGTAACAGTACCGAAAAAACAACGGGTATATTAATCATCCCAAGTCACCTTCATCCATGGTAATGGCTAGTACGACTCAAGGGTGCACCGCTACTCGACGCTGCACCACCTACTGAGCCGCGTAACGTCTCATGACGCAGCTTCTCACCGGCCATACTATTGGCTTCACGTATAAAGCCACCTTGCACACCCGTTTCAGCACGAAATAATGTATTGGTGACATAATTATCATCACGTAAACCCACCACCTCGAGTATTTCTGCGACGCAACGTCGACCATCAGAAGTCCGTGTCAACTGAATCACCACATCCACAGCCGAACGTATGGTTTGTCGCAATGTACCGGTTTGAATACGCAAGCCCGAAAAGCCCACTAAGGTCTCAAGACGCAAGAGTGCATCAGCTGCGGTATTGGCATGCACAGTACTCATAGAACCATCGTGACCTGTATTCATCGCAGTCAGTACGTCGAGGACCTCAATGCCGCGTATCTCACCGAGAATTAAGCGATCTGGACGCATACGCAGCGCATTTCGTACCAAATCACGCGCTGTCACTTCACCATGGCCGTCTGCGTTAGGCGGACGTGTTTCCAGGCGTACCACATGATCATGCTTAAGTTGTAACTCAGCCGTATCTTCAATGGTCACAATACGCTCGCGATCACTGATGAGCTGACTGAGCATATTCAGCATCGTAGTTTTACCCGTACCCGTACCGCCGCTAATCAGCACGTTGCAGCGTTTACTGACCATCAAATGAAAGAACTCGAGGATCTTGTGGTCAATAGAACGTGCAGCGATTAGGTCGTGACTGCTGAGCATATCTTTACTGAACTTGCGCACAGATAAACACGGACCATCCAGCGCGACCGGAGGAATCACTGCGTTGATACGACTACCATCGGGCATACGCGCATCCACCATCGGCGATGATTCATCCAGGCGGCGTCCCATCGGCGCAAGAATGCGCTGAATCACACGCAGCAGGTGATTGTCATCCATAAAGCGCAATTCGCTCTGGTGCAACACACCTTGACGCTCAATAAAGATGTGGTGCGGACCGTTCACTAAGATTTCAGACACTGTCGGGTCACGCAGTAAGACTTCCAACGGACCAAAGCCGGTCAGCTCATCCACCAGCTCTTCGGTTAAGCGATCGACTTCATAGCGTGATATGGCCATTTGTCTGCGGCGCGTATAATCGTGAACTTTATCGCCGACAAAATGCGAGAGCTGATTACGCGGACCTTCCAACAGGTTATCTTTATCGTCTTCAAGTGCATCAATAATAAATCGATGCAATAAAGATTTTAGGTCTTTATCCACAGTCGAGGTGTATGGAGCAACTGATTTACGATTCACTTAGTTGACTCCAGTAAACGAGTAAACAAACGTGAAGGCAAAGAGGCTGTTGCTGTACTTTGCTGCGCCTTAACTAGTCCTATAAGATCTTTACTTAAAACATCCCTAGGCGCCAATACAAACACTGACTTACCTTGGTTAATTGACCTTAAACGTAACTCTGGCTGATGTGACAGCGTACCGCGCAGACGCATTTCAAAAGTTCTGCTCAAGCTGCGCGCATCAGGTGCAACCTGATTGGAATAGCGATCAACAATTAAACAGGCTTTATCCAGTTTAATACCACTGTCACGCCAATGGGCTAACAGATCTAAGTTACGACGACAGGCCGATACGCTGGTATTTGAATACCAATTCACCTCATCGGCAAAACCTACTAAAGTGCGTAAAGACTCGCAATCCTCTTGACCACAAATATTGACAATCACTTTGTCAAAGTTCTGGCGTAGTGCAGACATCAATAAGAACAACTCAGATGAGTTGCACTGCGCTAAACCGGCACCCGATTCACCTGCAGGTAATACAGTTAAGCCCGTTTCATGCACAAGAAAAGCGTTATCAATCAAACTGCGGTCAATGCGACGTAAATTACGCATCGCATCATCAAAAGTGAAGCTGACTTCCAAGCCTAAAACATCGAGACTCTCGCCATTGGGCACGCCCAAATCCACCAGTAGCACCCGATCGCCTTGCTTTTGCATCAATAAAGCTAAATGCACAGCCACAAATGCAGCATCAGCATCCGGCTGATTACCATAAATAACGCTTAACTCACCGCGCTCTCGGCGTGAAGGTAGCTGCGGTAGACGATCAGTGATGCGACGTACTAAACCTAGCACCTCACTACTGCGCTGCCCGTAGGTAATAAAATCACGGGCACCGGCACGCATCGCGGCAATCACTAATTCATTGTCAAAACCATCGCCCACAACAATCACTGCAGTTAACGGGCGTGCTTCAAGTAGGCTTTCAATTAAAGCGCACTGGCTCATTAAGTTTGAGCGATCAATATTTACAAAAACAAGTGTCGCACCTGTGGCCTCAATTAAACCAATAACTGAGTCAAGGTTTTGCGGTGTACGTAATACGTGGCCCATAGTAGACATGCTACTTTGCAGCCAATTGATATCTTCATCATCTGCAACACAAGCAAGAAAAGTTTGTTCCATCATTTTTACATCCTCACCGTGACAATCCGTTACGGCGGTCGAAACTGCCATTTTCAAGCAACAACATTTCAAATGCTGAAGGATCATATTCACGCAGTTTCTCACCTGGCATCTCAGGCAGATTTGCATCGGCAGCTAAAGGATTCACCAAATGCGGCGTGACAATCATTAACAACTCACGCTCTTCAGTACTGTTTTCTGTATTGCGAAAGAACGCACCCAGAATTGGAATATCACCCAGACCGGGTAGTTTATTCACTACAGCTCTATTGCGTGTGCTCATCAGACCACTGATCACAAAGCTTTCGCCATCGGCTAAGGAAATACTGGTATCCGTGCGACGCACAGTAAATGACGGCACTAAAATCTCATTGATAGTAATACCGTTATTCATATCAATTTCACTCACTTCAGGAGCGACTTTAAGGTGAATACGGTTTTTATCAATAATAGTGGGCGTTAAATTCAGCTTGATACCATAAGGCTTATATTCAATCGAAATTGAATCACTGCTACCTGAAGGCACTGGAATAGGAAACTCACCACCGGCTAGAAAGCTCGCAGTTTGACCACTTAATGCCACTAAACTCGGTTGAGCTAAAGTGTAAGCAAAACCACTGGTTTCAAGAGCATTGAGCGCACCTAAATATTTTTTACTACCGCCGCCCCAAGCGATGTTAAAACCATCACCTAAAACGCTCGAGCCTAGCAGCGAACCTGTCGCTGCCTCAATAATTGCGCTACCAGGGCTAGTAATCACCTTACCGTTAGAGCCTTTACCGTAAAGCGATACGCCAATATTTTTCAGCTTAGTGCGATTGACTTCAACAAAACGAATATCAGTTTGCACCTGGCTTGGCAAAGGCTGTAGCGCCTGGGTACCAGTGACCACAGGCTTTGTTAAAGCAGTGGCTGCATCACCTTCAATAAAGACCATACTTTGACGCGGTTCTTTGGAACATTGCGTCCATACGCTCAAATTGGTGACGCCGCTGGCTAAACCTAATACCAGAAAACTATTGCGACCTGTCACTTTGACATCAGCCATCTCTGGGTTACCCACCGCAAGACGACGAATCGGCACTGGTAAATGAAACTCCTGGTGCACGCCTTGGCGTAACTCCAATACAGCAGCAGCGGGCTCTAAAGAGGAGCAAGCTGAAGCTGCAGAAAGGGCTGGGGATACCAGCAAACTGAGCGCTGCAAGTATAAGTCCGCAGCCTAGATGATGGTTAATCTTAAACTTCATGATCTGCTACCTTGCGATTCAGGGGTTTTGACGGGTGATTGACGCGCCACTGTATACAGGAATACTCACCGGGCGTGGGCGCGGAGCGACTAATCCAGGTTGTGGACGCTTAGCCTCTTTAATCGCTAACTTTTCAAACTGAAACAGTTGACGTTTAATTTCTTCAATTTCTACGCTGGATTCCTCACCCGCTTGATAAGCAGCCAACAGCTTTTCATCCACACTGCGAACCGCTAAACGCAAGGTGCCTACTTGGGTGGCCAACATAAATCGCGTTATTAAACTTTCCGGAATGGCTAACACAACGGTACGTGCTACCTGCGCATTACGTGAGCGTGGTGCGTTTTCATCATCAACAACTTCAGGCAAAGTTTGTGGCTCGCCCTGGGTAGAGGCACCTAAAGTAGGCCCCATACTCAAAACACGTAACGCCGGCACTACAACTTGCGCTGTCCGATCACTATTACGCTCGTCATCACGCAAGAACAACAACACATCAACATAATCACCAGGCTGCAAGTGCCCACCAGCTGAAGTTACTTCGTCCACATCAATAGCAAAAGCGCGTTCGTTGGGCTTAATCATGCGCCCTAGCGGACCACCCATTGCAAAGCTTGCTTCATTGAGCACCGTACCGGCCGCAAGATCGCGCCATACTACAGACCCCACTAAGGGTGCTGCACTGGTGTAACTGCCAGGTGGTGCAATTCTAAGCATTTCTTCAACAAGATCATCTTCTTGAATCTTCGCCATGGCTTTCACTTCACGTGCGAGCACAACAACGGGCGTACGCTGTACATCTTCGACTGTGTCGCCTAAAAGTCCAGCCAATGCTTCATTTTTTTCAATGTTAGCCAGCAGTTCGGACTGAAGATCGGTCGATGCTTGGTTCAGTTGCTCTTGCGCAGGTACTTCAGCAGGTCGACTGATGACCAACCCCCAGTACCCGGCAGCAATAGCAGCAAAAAACAAAGCAACTGCCAAGATCATGGTTAAACGACTACTCATGTGTCGCTCTCCTTAGCCATAGTTTTTATGTTAGTGAAATATGTGTTGTGCTCATGATTAAAATCAGGCACTACTAATTAAGCGTTGAATGGTACCATGCTCTAGCTAGGTAATGAATACTTATAATCACTTAATGTAGCATGTACTTATAACTATTACTTAATATATATAGACACTTGAAGCGTCAATGTTTATTATAATAGCATATTTAAACAAACTGAAAAGGAAACAATCATGCTTGCCAAACTTATCCATCTAAAACTTAAAGTTAGCTCTTTCTTCAAGCGTGAAGATGGTGCTTCAGCTATTGAATATGCAATTATTGCCGG
>JAAZJF010000194.1 GCA_012800475.1 Gammaproteobacteria bacterium | reverse complement strand
CGTGCCCATTTTCTAACTCCACACGGAACATGGTGTTAGGCAGGGTGTCGACGACAGTGCCTTCCATTTCGAAGCTGTCTTCTTTCGACATGCAGTATAATCCTCAAAATACAAATAAAAAACCTGATGCATTGAAAAATGCATTCAAGCAAAATCGGCAAGCATTATGCCGTATTTCGTTAGAAAAGGCCAAATATCCTCTTGCGCTTGGTGATTTTAACAGACAAGCCGTGTATTGATTCAGTTTATTACGCAGGTAAAGCCTGCCAATGCTGGTCGATAAAGCCTTCGAGGGGTTGGTATTGGGTTTTGTAATTCATTTTTTGGCAGTCTTTTACCCAGTAGCCTAAGTACACATAAGGTAAGCCTAAGCGCAGACTTTCTTGAATTTGCCATAAAATTGCGTAGCGGCCTAAGCTGCGGCGTGTGTCTTTTGGTTCAAAGTAGGTGTACATGGCCGATAAACCTGTCGGCAGCACATCAGTCACGGCCACGGCTAAGAGTTGCTCTGCTGCGCGAAACTCATAAAAGCGCACAAAATCAAGATCAGAGCTTAAAAAGCTTTGAAACTGCTCAACAGAGGGTGGGTACATATCGCCATCGGCATGGCGCTGTTCAATATAACGTTGATATAACGCGTAGCGCTCCTCGTTGAACTCACTGCCCACTGCCTGCACGGTGATATCGTGGTTGCGGCGCATGATTTTCTTTTGTGCGGCTGTGGCTTGAAAATTATCTACTGCAATACGTGCAGAGATACAGGCAGTGCAGGGGCTGCAGTGCGGGCGGTAAATATGCTCGGCGCTGCGCCGAAAACCTTGCTCGATCAGTTGGCTGTACAGTTCTGCCGTGAGCTGCACTTCGGGGTCAATAAAAATTGAATTGGCGCTGCGCCCCGCAAGATAACTGCAGGGGTGGGTCTGCCCTAAGTAGAGTTGCAAGCTTTTCATAGGTTTAAGGTGCTCGTAATAATATTGCCTGTGGACCATTGCATGCGACTGGACTGATCTAGATGGCGTTGCAGGTAGTCACTAAAATCGCTGCGCGCAATGCTCTGTGCGCCGAAGTTTAATAAGTGCTCAGTGGGCATTTGGCAATCAATCAGTACAAAGCCGGCAGCGTTGAGGTGCTTGACCAGTGTCACAAAGCCCACTTTTGACGCGTTACTCATGCGACTGAACATGGACTCACCAAAAAACAGCTGGCCCATGGCAATCCCATAGAGCCCGCCAACCAATTCATCGCCATGCCACACTTCAACTGAGTGAGCGATGCCCTGTTGATGTAGGCTGATATACGCGTTTTGAATGCTGTCGGTGATCCACGTGCCATGTTGTTGCTCGCGTGGTTGCGCGCAGGCGTGGATCACTTGGGCAAAGTTGCGGTCAAAAGTGACGCTGAACTGATCGCTGCGCAGGACTTTGCGTAAACTGCGCGAGATATGCAGTTGCTCAGGTATTAAGACGGTACGCGGATCGGGTGACCACCATAATATAGGTTGGCCTTGCTCAAACCATGGAAAACACCCATGTCGGTATGCGGCAATTAAGCGTTGCGCCGATAAGTCTCCGCCCGCAGCGAGCAAGCCATTGGGCTCACGTAAGGCCTGCTTAAGAGGTGGGAAATTCAGTGATGAGCGTTCGAGCCAAGTCAGCATAAAAAACCTTAACGCAAGAGAAGGGGAGGGCAAAATGCGTGAGCTTTGCCAGCAATAAAATGTAGGGCATGCGAATGCTGTAAGATAAGCCATCTGCATGAAAAATTCATGTGCAGACAAATACACTGTCTTGATGCGGGTGCAGGTGAAATAGCCGCCCCAAGTCCGTACAATAGTGCGTTGTTAAACTTTTTTGTGATTATTTTTTGATGAGCCTTCTTGTAAGGCCCTGCAGGACCTTTTTTTGAAGAACACAACACACCCGCAAACAGCTGAAAAACTGTCATGGCAAGAGCAAGCCCGTTTACGTCTTAAAGAAGGCTTGCTGATTCTTTTGGCTGTGATTTGTATTTATCTATGGATGGTGCTTTTAAGTTTTGATATGAACGACCCCAGCTTCTCTAATAGCACGGGGCATATGGACGCGGTGAGTAATGCTGGCGGACATATTGGCGCTTGGATTGCCGATGTGCTGTTTAGTGTGCTGGGTTATTTTGCTTGGCTGTTTCCTTTGGTGTTGATGTTGAAAACAGTTTTGGTGTTCCAGAACCGTTATCAGCGCATGGTGTTCAACGGTTGGCTCTTTGCCTTGCGTGCGTTTGGTTTTATTTTATTGCTGTGCTCAGGTTCTGCGCTGGCGCATATCCATTTTCCAGTCCCTGAAATAACGCCCAAAAACTTTAATATTTTAGGTGCTGTGTTGGGCGATGCCTTAACCGGCTCGCTGAATGTTGAAGGCGCAACGTTATTTTTGCTGGCCTGTTTTTTGTTCGGCCTAACTATTTATGCCAATTTATCTTGGTTTAAAATCATGGAAGCCATTGGTGATTTGACCTTGCGTGTCAGTCAGTGGGTGCAGGCGTGGTTGCAAGCCACTTTTGGTGAGATTCAAGAGCGTAAGCAAGAAAAAATCAGATTGCGCGAAGAAGAACAGGACATCGAAGACGAAGATGATGAGCCGAGCATCGGCACATTACGAGCAGATAAAAAAGAGCCCGTGATTGTGCGTGAAGCCGCTGTGCAAGAGCAGCCTGAGCCTACACAGGAGGTGAAGCCTCAAGGACGTCGTGAGCCCGTGATTACGCCGCTCACAGCGCAAACTCTGCCAGCTGATCCTGTGGTGCCGGCGCGCACTCAGCCCGCAAAGTCTTCAGCTAAGCATGTTGACAGTGCGGTGGTGGGGACTTTACCGCCGCTGACCTTGCTCGATAAAGCGGAAAAGAAAAAGCCCAGTTATTCTGAAGAATCACTGCAATCGATGTCACGCTTGTTAGAGATCAAACTTAAAGAGTTTGGTGTGGATGTTGAGGTTGAGTCCGTGCATCCGGGGCCTGTGGTCACGCGTTTTGAAATCCAGTTGGCTGCTGGGGTGAAAGTCAGTCGTATCACCAATTTGGCGAAAGACTTAGCGCGCTCCATGGCCATGATCAGCGTGCGTGTGGTGGAAGTGATTCCAGGCAAAACCACCGTCGGTATTGAAGTGCCCAATGAAGACCGACAAATTGTCCGCTTCTCTGAGGTGCTGGATACGCCAGAGTTTGAAGAGGCTAAGTCAGCTGTCACCATCGCCTTGGGTCATGATATTGGCGGTCAAGCTGTGATTGCTGACTTGGCGAAAATGCCGCACTTATTGGTGGCGGGTACCACAGGTTCAGGTAAGTCGGTGGGTGTGAACGCCATGATTTTATCGGTGTTGTTTAAATCAACACCTGAAGAAGCGCGTTTAATTATGATTGACCCTAAAATGCTGGAGCTATCCATTTATGAAGGGATTCCGCATTTGCTCTGCCCCGTGGTCACGGATATGAAAGAAGCCGCCAATGCATTGCGTTGGTGCGTGGCGGAAATGGAACGCCGCTATAAGTTGATGTCTATGATGGGCGTGCGCAATTTAACAGGGTATAACCGCAAAGTTAAAGACGCTGCAGACGCTGGCACGCCGATAGAAGATCCGCTGTTTAAACGTGACAGCATGGACGATGAAGCACCTCACTTAAGCAAGCTGCCCACCATCGTAGTGGTGGTGGATGAGTTTGCCGATATGATTATGGTGGTCGGTAAAAAAGTTGAAGAGCTGATCGCCCGTATCGCACAAAAAGCACGTGCGGCAGGGATTCACTTGATTTTAGCCACGCAGCGTCCCTCTGTGGATGTCATCACAGGCCTGATTAAGGCCAATATTCCTACGCGTATTGCCTTCCAAGTATCGAGTAAAATTGACTCGCGTACCGTATTGGACCAGGGCGGTGCCGAGCAGTTGTTAGGGCACGGTGACATGTTGTATCTGCCACCGGGCACCAGTTTACCCATCCGTGTGCACGGCGCCTTTGTTTCAGATGAGGAAGTGCACCGCGTGGTGGATGCGTGGAAATTACGCGGTGAGCCGGATTATATTCAAGATATGCTGGCCGGGCCTGAAGATTTAGGTGGCGGTTTTGAAGGGGGCGACAGCAGCAGTGAAGATGATCCGCTGTATGACCAAGCCGTACGTTATGTAACAGAGTCGCGCCGCGCTTCGATTTCTGCGGTGCAGCGTCAACTTAAGGTAGGTTATAACCGTGCAGCACGTATGGTTGAATCTATGGAAATGGCAGGTGTGGTTTCGGCCGCTGCGCACAATGGTTCGCGTGAAGTCTTGGCCCCACCACCGGTGCGAGATTAAACATGTGAGGCCTGATTGCAGATGTGAATCAGGTCTATTTAATGCTCAACACTCAATCAATAGGAAGAGAGTATCAATGCGCACACTCTATACAGGTTTTTTAGCCATACTGGGCGGTGTGTTGCTCGCCAGCACAACCCTTATGCCGATCAATACGGCTTATGCTACCGACAGCGAGCAGCAGCAAGCAGCCAATAAGCTCAGCGCGTTATTGGGTTCAACGCAGACAATTACCGGAAGCTTTTCTCAGTTGACATTGGACTCAAGCGGCACGCAGTTGCAAGAGGCCGCTGGCGAAATGGTGTTGCAGCGTCCAGGATTATTTCGTTGGCATACCAATCCGCCCTTGGAGCAGTTGTTGGTGTCCAATGGTAAAAAAGTTTGGCTGTATGACCCCGACTTGATGCAGGTCACAGTGCAGAAAATGGATCAGCGTTTGACCCATACTCCGGCTTTATTGCTGTCGGGTGATGTGTCTAAAATCAGTGAAAACTTCAGCATCTCTTATAAAGAAGGCGGCCCTGTGGTTGACTTTGTGCTGACGCCAACGGCGAAAGATACACTGTTTGATACGCTGCGTTTGTCGTTTCGTGATGGTGTGATTAACGATATGCAATTGCTGGATGCGGTGGGGCAGCGCACCAATATTTTGTTTATGAATGTTAAAGTCAATGAGCCTGTCAGCGCCGATCAGTTTGTGTTTGACGCCCCTGAGGGTGTTGATGTGATTGAGGACGAGTAAGGGTGCAATTGTTTAGCAGTGAACCGCTCATGCAGCCTTTAGCCGCGCGTTTGCGAGCCAATACGCTAGAGGAGTATGTGGGTCAGCAGCATATTCTTGGTGCGGGCAAGCCACTGCGTGAAGCCTTGCAGCACGGCGCATTGCATTCGATGATTTTTTGGGGGCCGCCTGGGGTGGGTAAAACCACCTTGGCACGCTTGTTGGCGCAAGTGAGTGATGCGCACTTTATTACGTTATCAGCGGTGCTGTCAGGGGTTAAAGAAATTCGTGAAGCGGTGCAAGAAGCTCAGCAGCAAGCGTGGCAGTATGCGCGGCCTACTATTTTGTTTGTTGATGAAGTGCACCGCTTTAACAAGGGCCAGCAAGACGCCTTTTTGCCTTACGTGGAAGATGGCACTTTTATATTTATTGGTGCGACCACAGAAAACCCTTCATTTGAGCTCAACAATGCTTTGTTATCCCGTGCGCGCGTCTATGTGCTGCAAAGTTTGGACGCTGCGGCATTGCAGTTGTTGTTAGAGCGTGCACTAACCGATGCGCGTGGCTTAGGCGCTTTAGAGCTGAGTATTGAGCCTGACGCGCAAGAGTTACTGATTCAGGCGGCCGATGGCGATGGCCGCCGTTTGCTTAATTTGCTAGAAAACGCCGCCGACTTACTTAAAACCGGTGACTGCATTAGTGCAGCGGTATTGAAACCTATCTTAGGCGATAGCGTGCGGCGTTTTGATAAAGGCGGTGATTCTTTTTACGAGCAAATGTCAGCCTTGCATAAAGCAGTACGTGGCTCGCACCCAGATGCGGCGCTGTACTGGTTTGCGCGCATGCTCGATGGCGGCTGCGACCCGTTATATATCGCTCGACGTGTGGTGCGTATGGCCAGTGAAGATATTGGTAATGCCGATCCGCGTGCACTGACATTGTGTTTATCAGCGTGGGATGTGCAGGAGCGTTTAGGCAGTCCCGAAGGTGAGTTATCTGTGGCGCAAGCCATTACCTATTTAGCCTGTGCGCCTAAAAGTAATGCGGTGTACAAGGCCTTTAAAGCCGCTCGTGATGATGCGCAGGCGTTTGGCTCATTGCCTGTGCCCATTCATTTGCGCTTAGCCCCCACAAAACTGATGAAAGAGTTGGGCTACGCTGCACAATACCGTTATGCCCACGATGAACCCGATGCCTATGCTGCGGGCGAGGATTACTTTCCTGAAGAATTGGAACCGCGTGAATATTATCAACCACCGGCGCGTGGCTTAGAAATTAAGATTGGTGAAAAATTGCAGCATTTAAAGCGCTTAGATCAAGCCAGTGCGCAACAGCGTCGTACAACCCCGTGATAAGTGTGCTCATGGTGGCGCTTGGCGGCGCTTTAGGCAGTGTTTTGCGCTATGCCAGTTCGCTGTTGGTGGCACAGATTGCGCCTGCGTATCTGTACATTGCTACTCTTTTCGTTAATATCATCGGCTGTTTTTTAATAGGCTGTGCATTTGCATGGTTTGTATTGCGCCCTGATGTGCCAGATTTAACCCGCTTGTTATTAATGACAGGCTTTTTAGGCGGCTTTACTACCTACTCAACATTCTCATTGGATGCGCTGCGCCTGTTAACCAGTGGTCAGTTGTTACCCGCATTTGTCTATATGGGTGTGACGTTGGGCGGTGGCTTAGTAGCGACTTGGCTGGGCATGGCCCTGATTAAATTTTCTTTGTAAGAACGGATATTTTTATGCTTGATTCAAAATTGTTACGCACTCAAACCCAAGATATCGCTGAGCAACTTGCGCGCCGTGGTTTTGTTTTAGATGTGGCAAGCTTAACTGCTTTAGAGGCACAGCGTAAGGAAGTGCAAACGCGCACCGAGCAATTGCAGGCTGAGCGTAACAGTCGTTCCAAATCCATTGGTCAAGCCAAAGCGCGTGGTGAAGATATCGCACCTTTATTAGCACAAGTGGATCAATTGGGCGGCGAGTTGGAAGCGGGTAAGCGTGAGTTGGAAAGCATTCAGGCTGAGCTTGATGCTATTGCTTTAAATATCCCCAATATCCCTCATGAGTCTGTACCGCAAGGTGCCAGTGAAGATGACAACGTTGAAGTGCGCAGTTGGGGTACACCACGCACCTTTGATTTCCCAGTGCAGGATCATGTGTTGCTTGGAGAAAATATTCAAGGCTTAGATTTTGAAGCGGCCGCTAAATTATCGGGCGCACGCTTTGCTGTGATGCGTGGTGGTATTGCGCGTTTGCACCGTGCTCTGGCGCAATTTATGCTGGATTTGCATACTGCAGAACATGGTTACCAGGAGATGTATACACCTTATTTGGTGCAAGCGTCTGCGCTGCAAGGCACAGGGCAGTTACCTAAGTTCTCAGAAGATTTATTTCGTATTGAGCGTGAAGATCAGGCACCTTTGTATTTGATTCCAACGGCCGAAGTGTCGCTGACCAATACTGTAGCGGGTGAGATTTTAGATGTAGCGCATTTGCCACTGAAAATGGTGGCGCACAGTCCTTGTTTTCGCAGTGAAGCGGGCGCTTCAGGTCGTGATACGCGCGGTATGATCCGTCAGCACCAGTTTGATAAAGTTGAGCTGGTACAGATTGTTGATCCTGAAACGTCCTATGCAGCGTTGGAAGAGTTGACCGGTCATGCCGAGAAAATTCTGCAGGCTCTAGAGTTGCCGTATCGTGTTATGGCTTTATGCACGGGTGATATGGGCTTTGGTGCTAGCAAAACCTACGACCTTGAAGTATGGGTGCCCAGCCAAGATAAATACCGTGAGATTTCCTCATGCTCGAACTGCACTGACTTCCAGGCGCGTCGTATGCAAACCCGCTATCGTAATGCCGCAACCGGTAAAACCGAGTTGGTGCATACGCTCAATGGCTCAGGTTTAGCTGTGGGGCGCACTTTAGTGGCTGTGCTGGAAAACAATCAACAAGCTGATGGCAGCATCACTGTTCCAGCTGTATTGCGTCCGTATATGGGCGGTCTTGATGTGATTCGTTAAGATTGTCGAGGTGTGCATTGGCTGAGACTTAAGCGTAGCTGTGAGTCTTTAACAGCGACTTAATTGATTTTAAGTCGCTGTTTTGTTTTAAGTAACCTGTAATGCCTGGGCTGCGGTGCTGATGGGTTGTTCTATATGGGTGCATGCTCAATCCGATCGGGCATAACAAGGTTTATTTTGCTTAAAAGGTGTCTGTATGGATTGCTTACCGTTATTTCATAAGTTACAGGGGCGTGCGGTCCTGCTGGTGGGGGGAGGCGATAAGGCGTTGCGTAAAGCACGCTTAGTGCTGGATGCCGGTGCGGTGCTGCGCGTGATTGCGCCGCAGATCAGTGCGCAATTGCAGGCATTAGTGGCGCAGCAGGGGCAATGTGTATTGCGCGCCTACCAAGACAGCGATATGCAGGCGGGTTGTGCTTTGGTCTTAGCGGCCACAGGTGATGTGGCTATCAATGCGCAGATCGCGAGGCAAGCACAGGCGCGTGGTATACCGGTGTATGCCGTGGGTGTACCAGAGCTGTCGAGCGTGATGTTTCCAGCCATTGTTGATCGTTCTCCTTTGGTGATTGCGGTGTCTACTGCAGGGCATGCGCCTGTATTAGCACGTTTGGCTCGGGCTAAAATTGAAACGGTATTGCCGGCCAGTTATGGGCGTTTAGCGACTTTAGCGGCGCGTTTTCGGGATCAAGTGAAAGCGGCGTTACCGCAAGTGTCGGCGCGACGTGTATTTTGGGAAAAAAACTTGCAAGGGGCTGTGGCTGAGCAGGTGTTCGCGGGGCGTGAGCAACAGGCGGAGCAGTTGCTGGCACAGGCTATTGAGAGTGCAGACACTCAAGTGCGTGGTGAAGTGTATTTGGTGGGCGCGGGGCCAGGTGATGCTGATTTACTGACATTTAAAGCATTACGCCTGATGCAGCAAGCTGATGTGGTGCTGTATGACCGTTTAGTTGCACCTGCGATTTTAGAGTTGTGCCGTCGTGATGCGCTACGTTTGTATGTGGGTAAGCAAGCGTCGCAGCACAGTGTGCCGCAAGATCAGATTAATCAAAAGCTGGTGGAGTTGGCGCTGCAAGGGCACAGAGTGGTGCGTTTAAAGGGTGGTGATCCCTTTATTTTTGGGCGTGGTGGTGAGGAAATTGCGCAGTTAGCAGCGCAAGGGATTCCTTTTCAAGTGGTGCCGGGTATCACGGCTGCTTCTGGGTGTTCAGCCTATGCGGGGATTCCTTTAACTCATCGTGATTATGCGCAATCGGTGCGTTTTGTGACGGGGCATCGCAAAGACGGTGAGCTGGATTTGCCGTGGTCTGAGTTGGTGTCACCCATGCAAACTGTGGTGTTTTATATGGGCTTGGGCTGTTTGTCTGATATTTGTCAGCAGTTGATTGCGTACGGTCGTGATGCGCAAACGCCAATTGCGGTGGTGGAAAATGGCACGACCGCTGAGCAGCGTGTGTTTGCTGGGACTTTGGCGACGATTAATCAGCAGGTCAGTGAGTTTGCGGTGCAGAGTCCCAGCTTAATTATTGTTGGAGAAGTTGTGGCGTTACGTGATCAGCTTAATTGGTTTGCTGGCGCGTTTGATTGAAGCTGCAGTCGTGCGAACCCTGCACATGGTCAATGAGTACTTCGGGGTGGGTGTGACGAGCGTAGCCATGGATGGCGTAGCGCCGGAGTTGAACCCTGGATGGGTTCATCGACGGACCAACACCTATCCCGAAGTACGGTATGCGTCGAGTGCTTTTAATAAAGCTCAGTCGTTAAAGGATCTGTGCGTGGCGTACCTTGTGAGTATCGCTTTTCCCTCAACGGGTCATCCCGACCCGATTCGGGCGCTGCGCCATCCATGGCTCCGCTTGCCGCGATACCCACAAGGTACTTGTTGACCTGTGAAGGTGTGTTCGAGTGGGTAGCGTGACGTTTTTAAAGCGAGCATTCTGTGAGGTTGTTTGCATTAGCTGTAAATGAGCATGCCTGATTGATGCTGCAATAGTGCGAACCCTACACATGGTCAATGAGTACTTTGGGGTGGGTGTGACGAGCGTAGCCATGGATGGCGTAGCGCCGGAGTTGAACCCTGGATGGGTTCATCGACGGACCAACACCTATCCCGAAGTACGG
>JAAZJF010000193.1 GCA_012800475.1 Gammaproteobacteria bacterium | reverse complement strand
GCGGCTTACAAAAAGCTAAAACTTTGGCAGCAACCTATGAGCACCGTTTGAGTTTATTGCAGAGCCGTATTAACAGTATTATTGAAACTCAAGAAATTTATCGTAAACAATATATTTCGTTAGGCACACGCACTTTGTTGGACCTGTTAAATACTGAGCAAGAGATTCATCAGGCGCGTATGGAGCGTCATAATACACAGCAAGATTTAACGCGTTTACAAATTGACTGTTTATACAATACAGCCCATTTGCGTAGCACTTTTGCCTTAAACAGTTATGAGCCAATAGGTAACGAGTGACCATGAGCGACTCACAACAGCAAGAGCAGTCCACAACTGATAAAGACGCAAAGGCCTCTTCGCCAGCACAACATAAAGGCTACAGTGCATGGACAGAAGCCATTTTAATGGTGGCCAAACACTATCGCTTAGAGTGCTCCGAAGAAAACATCACCTTGACTGGGCATTGGTTAAAAAACCGCTCAGCCAGTGATGTATTGCGCGGTATGGCGCGACAGGCTGGGCTTAACTTTAGAGTGATTAAACTGCAAGACAGTCAGCTGTCGGCTTGGCGTTTACCGCTGGTAGTGCAGTTTAGGCACGGGCAAGTTGCTGTTGTGGATACCTTGGATGAGCAAGGCCAAGTGGGCATTACCTATAGTGGTGATGGTGGTATCAAGAGCTGTATCGACAAGCAAGAATTGCTGGATAACGTTGCGACAGCTGTCGTGTTGCGTCCTTCACACACAGTACCTGATGCGCGTATTGATGATTATATTAAACCGCATGATAAAGACTGGTTTAAAAAAATTGTACTGCGTGATTGGCGACCTTATGGGCATATTTTTTTAGCTTCATTAGTGGCCAACGTATTAGGTTTAGCCGGTATCTTATTTACACGCCAAGTCTATGACAGAGTGATACCTGCTGAATCATACTCAACTTTGTATGTGCTATTTAGTGGTGTGATTCTAGCCATTGCTTTTGGTTTTGTGATGCGTAAATTACGTTCGCGCGTTACCGATTTACTGGGTAAACGTGCGGATCTTAGAATATCCGATCGTGTCTTTGGACATGTGTTGCGGATTAAAAACGCATACCGCCCACGCTCAACAGGGACTTTTATCTCGCAGATACGTGAGCTGGATAATGTGCGTGAGTTGCTGACCTCGACCACGGTGACTGCTTTTGCAGATATGCCGTTCTTCTTTTTGTTCTGTGCTGTATTTTGGTATTTAGCGGGCTCTTTAGTGTTGGTGCCCATTGCAGCCGTGATCTTAATGGTGTTGCCTGGCTTGTTAGTGCAAAGCAGGTTGCGTGATTATGCCAATCAAGCGTTGCGTGAGAGTTCGTTACGTAATGCCATGTTGGTTGAAGCTATACAAGGCAACGAAGATATTAAATCCTTGCAAGCTGAGCAGCGTTTTCAGTTTCAATGGAATAATTACAATGCCATTGCGGCTGATGTGAATTTGCGTTTGCGCTCTTTGGTGAGCAACTTAAACGCTTGGACTCAGAGTGTTCAGACCTCAACCTTTGCCTTTATCGTGTTATTTGGCACACCTATGGTCATTGAAGGTGACCTCACTACAGGTACCCTGATTGCCGCATCGATATTGGGGTCGCGCATGATCAGCCCGATGGCTGGTTTGACTCAGGTCCTCAGTCGTTGGCAGCAAGCTAAGGTTGCGTTAAGCAGTATTGATCAACTGATGGAGTTGCCTGTTGATAATCCTCAAGCTGCTAAAAAAGTGCATAAAGCGTCGATCAACGGCAATTACTCGATCACTCAGGCACGTTTCTTTTACAGTCCTGATAGTACAGAGCCTGCTTTGCAGATTAAAAAATTAGAGATTAAGGCCGGTGAGAGAATTGCGTTACTGGGGCGCAATGGTGCAGGTAAATCAACTTTGTTGCAGGTGCTTTCAGGTTTGCTTGAGCCCAAAGAAGGTGTGGTGACATTGGATGGGGTCAGTATGGCGCATATCGATACAGCAGATGTGCGGCGTGATATTGGTTTGATGAGCCAAAATGCGGCGTTATTTCACGGCACTATTCGTGAAAACCTGATGCTGGGTGCGCCCACCGCGCGTGATGATGATATTCATCGCGCTTTAGCGATGACCGGCGCGCTGGCCTTTATTCAAAAACTACCCACAGGCTTAGATCATGTGATTGCTGAGGGCGGTTTAGGCTTGTCGGGTGGGCAGCGTCAATCGCTGTTGTTGTCGCGCTTATTGGTGCGCAACCCTCATGTCGTCTTGCTAGATGAACCCACTGCCGCCTTAGATGACACCACTGAAAAGCAATTTATTCAGTATTTAACACCGTGGTTAGGTGATAAAACCTTGATTGTGGCCACCCATAAAATGAGTGTCGTAAATATGGTTGACCGTATTATTGTGGTGGACAACGGTCGCATTGTGCTGGATGACAGCAAAGCTCGTGCGTTAGCCAAACTATCGGGCAAGAAACCTGCTGCTCAAGCTTAAGCCGTATTTTATAATTCAAGGAATATGTATGAGTCATGTCACTCAAGAAAATACGACCTTACTGCTCAATTATGATGAAGATCAGCGCTTGTATAATGATCAGGTGGATGAAGCTGAGATTGTTAAATCCTCGCATATCATCTGGGCATTCGTCGCACTGCTATTAAGCTTTTTAGTATGGTCGTATTTCGCAGAATTGGTTGAAGTGTCAACGGGTACGGGTAAGGTCATCCCGACCTCGCGTGAGCAAGTCATTCAGTCGCTAGAGGGGGGGATTATCTCAGAATTATTGGTTAGGGAAGGTGACATTGTTGATGCTGGGCAGGTGCTTGCACAGCTGGATTTAACTAAAACTGCTGCTACAGTTGGTGAAAGTACCGCGCGTTACCGTGCGGCTTTGGCAAGCATCGCGCGCCTTGAAGCTGAGGTGAACCAAACTAAAATCCAGTTCCCTGAAGAGCTCAAGGACTACCCTCATTTGGTACAAACTGAAACACGTTTGTATCAGGCCCGTAAGCAAGGCTTAGAGGAGTCGATAGGTGGTTTGCGTAAATCGTTAAATCTTGTTCAGCAAGAGTTGCGCTTAACGCGATCCTTGGCTGAAGCCGGTGCTGCGAGCAATGTTGAGGTGTTAAAGCTGCAGCGCGAAGTGTCTGAGTTGCAGATGAAAATGACCGATCGGCGTTCAGAATATATGGTGATGGCGCGTGAAGAGCTTGCTAAAGCAAAGGCTGAAGCGGATTCTTTAGAGTCGGTGATTAAAGGCCGTTCTGACTCATTGTTGCGTCTCACTTTGCGCTCGCCGGTGCGTGGTATTGTAAAGGATGTTGCCGTGACTACGCGCGGTGGTGTGATTCCTCCCAATGGTCAGCTGATGGCGATTGTGCCCTTAGACGACCAACTGCTTATCGAAGCGCGAATTTCGCCTAGAGATGTTGCTTTTATTTATCCAGGGCAAGAAGCTAAGGTTAAAATCACATCCTATGATTACTCTATTTACGGCGGGCTCGATGGTGAGGTGACCTTGATTTCACCCGATACCATCCAAGATGAAGTTAAGCCTGAGAATTACTACTACCGCGTGTTTATTCGCACGAAAACCGATAGCTTAGCCAATGACACAGGTGCTCTGTTTCCTATTGTGCCGGGCATGATCGCTACGGTTGATATTAAAACCGGCGAAAAAAGCGTGTTTGAATATTTAATGAAGCCCATTAATAAGTCTAAAGAAGCTCTGCGAGAACGCTAAGCAACATGGCTGGGTACAAAAAAATGTATTCAGCCACCTGCCTTTACTCTTAGCAACAAACTAACTGTGCGTTTATGCCGCGACCTCGCTATAATCGTGGCTTAATTAACTTTTTGACTTTGGTTTGATGCTATGACCGAACTTGTTGTTGACTACATGCAGCGCCTTGGCCAATCTGCGCGTGAGGCTTCGCGTGTGTTGGCAAGAGCCAGTACCGCTCAAAAAAATCAAGCTTTACTTGCGACCGCTGATGCCTTGCATCAATCACGCAGTACATTATTAGCCGCTAACGCCTTGGATATGCAGGCCGGACGCGAGAGCGGTCTAGATGATGCGATGCTCGACCGCTTAGCCTTAAGCGACACGCGGATCGATGACATGATCGAGGGGCTTAAGCAAGTTGCAGCCTTACCGGATCCGATCGGTGAAATTCGAGATATGCACTTTGTACCTTCAGGTATTCAAGTGGGTAAAATGCGTGTGCCGCTGGGCGTCATTGGTATTATTTATGAGTCACGTCCAAATGTGACGGTTGAAGCTGCCAGTCTGTGCATCAAGTCCGGTAATGCTACGATTTTACGCGGTGGTTCAGAAGCCATTCACTCCAATCAAGCCATTGCACAGTGCATTAAGGATGGCTTAGCGATCGCAGATTTCCCTGCATCTGCGGTGCAAGTGGTTGAAACTACAGATCGTGCGGCGGTTGGTGAGCTGATTACCATGCCTAAGTATGTGGATGTGATCGTGCCGCGCGGTGGTAAAGGTTTGATTGAGCGTATTAGCCGTGATGCGAAAGTGCCGGTTATTAAGCATTTGGACGGCGTATGCCATGTCTATGTGGATCAGGCAGCTGATGCAGATAAAGCCATACGCATTGCAGATAACTCTAAAACACGGCGTTATGCACCCTGTAATGCTATGGAAACCTTATTGGTACATGAATCACAAGTAGAGACCGTATTGCGTCCTTTACTGGCTATTTATGCTGCCAAAGAGGTCGAATTGCGAGGCTGTGAAAAAACATGTGCTGTATTTGCTGATCAGGTGCAGGCAGTGACTGCACAAGACTGGTCTGCAGAGTACAATGCCCCCATTCTTGCCATTCGTATTGTGACATCCTTGGATGAAGCCATTGAACATATCAATACCTACGGTTCGCAGCACACCGATAGTATTGTGACCGAGAACTTTACCGATGCGCGACGCTTTTTAACCGAAGT
>JAAZJF010000192.1 GCA_012800475.1 Gammaproteobacteria bacterium | reverse complement strand
TGTTGCTTGACCTTGTAGACCGCCTAAGCGGCCAGCGCGCAAAGTTTGGCCAACGCTGGCTTTATTGACTGTGTTGAGGTGTTGCAAGCGCCGATCGCTAATGCGCACACGGTCAACAGCAATAAAATCGGCTTCATGTAATAACAGCAAATTCATGGTTGCATAGGCGGTGTGTGTTCATCGTCTTTGTCGGTCGTGTCTGTTGCAGTTTTAGTTTCACGTTCTTTTTGAATTAAACTGCCAAATAGCACGCCCACTTCAAACAGAAACCACATCGGAATCGCCAGTAATGTTTGCGAAAAAATATCGGGCGGTGTGAGTAACATACCAACTATGAAGCAGCCGACAACCACATAAGGGCGGCTTTTGCGCAGGGTGGCAACATTGACGATACCAATCCACACCAATAAAAAGGTCGCAACTGGGATTTCAAATGCCACACCAAAGGCAAAAAACAAGGTTAAGACAAAGTCTAAATACTGACCAATATCGGTCATCATCTCGACACCTTGCGGCGTTACGCTGGTAAAGAAGCCAAACATAATCGGAAAAACCACAAAATATGCAAAGGCCATACCGGTGTAAAATAAAATCACGCTGGCAATTAAGAGTGGTACGGCGATACGTTTTTCGTGTTTGTATAAGCCCGGTGCAATAAAGCCCCAAATCTGCTGCAAAATCACTGGCATGCTCAGGAACAGTGACACCACCATGGTCAGCTTAAAGGGGGTCAGAAAAGGTGAGGCCACCCCAGTGGCAATCATGGTCGCGCCTTCGGGCAGATACGCGCGCAAAGGGGCTGCCACTAGAGCATAAATATCTTGAGCAAAATAAAACAGGCCCGCAAAAATCACCAGTACGGCTAACACACAGCGCAATAAGCGGGTGCGCAGTTCAGTCAAGTGGGCAACCAAGGGCATGGCTGTATCAGGCTGTTGCGGTGTGCTCATGAGGAATGCTCTTTATCAATCTTGGCGCTGTTTTTAGTGATACTGCTAGACAGTCCATCAAGTGGTTTATCGTTTAAAATGTGCTGCGCTTTTTGCGCTGTGTCTTTCAGTATTTTGCGCTCTTTTTCTAAAATGTCTTCGTTGCGTAATTCACGGCGGATATCATCCGCGCCCAGTTCGCGCTCAACATCTTCTTTGATCGAATTAAAGCCACGCTTGATACGTCCCAACCATAAGCCGGCCACCCGTGCTGCGCCAGGCAAACGTTCAGGGCCGAGCACTAAAAGCGCCACGACGCCAATCAGAATCAGTTCAGAGAAGCCAATATCAAACATGCTTTAGCTCATTTTTTAGATGAAGGATCTTCAACGTGCTCTGTTTTAGCATCAAAGGTTTGCCCTGTTGCTTCAGTCTTTTCTACCGTTGGTGTAGGTTTGTCGTCAGTACTGTCGACTGCTTTTTTAAAGCCTTTAATGGCATCACCTAAGTCACCACCTATACCTTTAAGACGCTTGGTGCCAAAGAGTAAAACAACGATAGCTAAAATAATCAGTAATTGCCAAATGCTAATACCGCCCATAATGTGTGCTCCGTAAAACGAATAATTAAGAAGGTGTACGGGCTGCTTTTTCAGCATGCCCTGACAAACCAAAGCGGCGCTCAAGCTCTGCCAGTACGGCTTGTGGTTCTAAGTCTAATGCTGAGAGCATTACTAAGCTGTGAAACCACAAATCAGCGGTTTCATAAATCACATCATCGCTGTTTTTTGAATGCGCTGCATCTTTAGCTGCAAGAATAGTTTCAACCGCTTCTTCGCCAACTTTTTCTAAGATTTTGTTCAAACCTTTATGATGCAAGCTGGCCACATAGGATGAACTTGGATCAGCGTTTTTACGCGATTCAATCACGTGCGCTACGCGGCGTAAAATATCGTCAGTCATAGGTATCAGCCTTAATAAATATCATTCGGATTTTTTAGCACCGGCTCAACTGTTTGCCATTGACCGTCGGTGAGTACGCGATAAAAACAACTGTGGCGACCCGTATGGCAGGCGATATCACCGATTTGCTCAACCTTGAGAATAATAACATCGGCATCACAATCGAGCTGCACTTCATGCAGTTTCTGAATGTGTCCGGACTCTTCACCTTTGCGCCAGAGTTTTTGGCGTGAGCGTGACCAATAGATGGCGCGCTGTTCTTGTACGGTCAATGCCAATGACTCACGATTGAGCCACGCCACCATTAATACGCGATTGGTTTTATAGTCTTGGGCGATGGCTGGAATTAAGCCTTTTTCGTCCCATTTAATATCGTCTAACCAGTTGCTCATGTTGTTCTCAATCAGTTTTGAAGTATAAAAGTTGCAGTGTAAAACAATGACTATGCGCGGCGCAGTACTAAAACAAGGCCGGCACTGAGCATCAGCCAAGCGGGCCAGGTTTGCAGCTCAAAAGCTAAACCCAATTGCGCACTGGCGACGAGCAGGCCAGCGCCTAAGACTGTATGGAGCCAGTCTTGAGGATTGCGGCGTGGCTCAGGTGTGGCACTGAATTTTTCGACGCTATCGCGCAGCATATTGGCCACATGCGGTAGTTTCTCAAATTGTTGCTGCAAATTGCCCAAGACATGCTTAGGCATATAGCGCTCACGCATCCAGCGCTCTAAGTAGGGTTGTGCGGTGCTCCAAAGATCTAAGTCAGGATAGAGTTGACGACCTAAGCCTTCAATATTCAACAAAGTTTTTTGCAGCAACACCAGTTGCGGTTGCACTTCCATATTAAAGCGCCGTGCTGTATTGAATAAATGCAGGAGCAAATGCCCAAAGGAAATATCCTTGAGTGGGCGCTCAAAAATGGGCTCACAGACTGTACGAATCGCCGCTTCAAACTCATTCACACGCGTGTCACTGGGCACCCAGCCCGAATCGATATGCAACTGTGCGACTTTGCGGTAGTCACGCTTGAAAAACGCTAAGAGGTTACGGGCGAGGTAATCCTGATCTTCGGGTGTAAGTGAGCCAATAATGCCGCAGTCAATAGCGATATATTGCGGATCCCAAGGTGTACGGGTGCTAACGAAAATATTACCTGGGTGCATGTCCGCATGAAAAAAACTATCACGAAACACTTGCGTGAAAAATATTTCTACGCCGCGTTCAGCTAGTTTTTTCAGGTCGGTACCTTGATCGGCTAAAGTGGCCATATCAGTGACTGCTACCCCGTAAATACGCTCCATCACCAGTACTTGAGGGCGGCTCCACTGCCAGTAAATCTCGGGGACATACAACAGTGGTGAGTCGATAAAGTTACGACGCAGTTGGCTGGCATTGGCTGCTTCACGCAATAAGTCCAGCTCGTCATAAATGGTTTTCTCGTAATCGCTGACCACTTCTTTAGGGTGCAGGCGGCGTGCTTCAGGTGATGCGCGTTCGACCAGACCGGCCAGCAACAGTAACCAAGCAATATCTTGGGCAATAATAGGTTTTAAGCCAGGTCGAATAACCTTCACCACCACATCTTCGCCGGTTTTTAAACGCGCAGCATGCACTTGAGCAATGGATGCGGAGGCTAGTGGTGCACTGGAAAACTCACTAAATACATCATCAATCTTAGCGCCCAATTGCTCTTCGATCAGGCGCATGGCGTGTTCTGAAGAAAAAGGCGGCACTTGATCTTGCAGCTTAGCCATTTCATCAGCGATATCAGGCGGTAATAAGTCGCGGCGAGTGGATAATATTTGCCCGAACTTAACAAACACCGGCCCTAAATCTTCCAGGGCTAAACGTAAGGCTTCACCGCGTGACCACTGGGATGGCGAACGTGCCAACCAACGCCAAGGCATCACGGCTTGCAAGATACGCACATGCCAAGGCAAGGGCAGGGCAAAGACTAAATCATCCAAACGGTAACGTAATGTGACCCGCAGAATGCGCCAGAGACGGCGGATGGCAAGCAGCTTCATAGAGGCTTTGGATTCCGTTTCAATAAGAGCGCGATACGTGCATCGAGGCGATCTAAATTAAGTTTGAGTTGGTCAATTTCGTTAAAGCGTGTTTGCGCCTCAAGGCGTCCCACCAGTGTGCGCGACTCTTCAGCTAAGTAATCTGCCATGTTGAGGTGCAAGCTACGTGCAGATTCTAGGGTCCAATCACGACGGCTGCGCAAATGCTTGCTGAGCAGTGCCGTCGGCAATGGGCCTAACCAGCGTGCAACTTCATATTCCCAGTCGAGCTCCAAGCTTTGAAAAATCTCAGCCAGCGTCATCAATAATCCGCTATTACCATCTAAACTCACATCGGGATGATGCAGCACGCTGGTTTTATCAGCTTGTGTGACCAGCTTGAGCAACAGATTAGCCGGTGCCGTTAATGTGCAGTCTGCTGGCGCTTCCCAGTGTTGGGCCAGTTGAATACCTTCAGCCAGCGGGATCAAATACACCGTCATGGCGGGCCGCGTACAGACAATGGCAATCACTTGTCCTGCGAGCGGTGCCAAGCGTGAGCAGGCGGTGCTATCCAGTTGCAATGCACGATTCATGGCCGTTTCGGCACTGGCCAAAGCGAACTGCATGATCATTAAGGTTTGATTCCGCGGTGTAGGGCGACAATGCCACCGGTCATATTATGGAAAGTAATACGCTCAAAACCGGCATCCGCCATCATGGCTTTTAACGTTTCTTGGTCAGGGTGCATGCGGATGGATTCAGCTAAGTAGCGGTAGCTGTCGGCATCATCAGTGATAAGTTTGCCGGCCAAAGGCATAAACTTAAATGAATAGGCATCATAAAACTTAGACAACAGTGGGTTGCTGGGCTTAGAGAACTCTAAAATCAGTAAACGTCCACCGGGCTTAAGTACACGCAGCATGGAGCGCAATGCGTCTTCCTTGTGGGTGACATTACGCAAACCAAAGGCGATGGTCACAACATCAAAGTGATTGTCGGGAAAGGGTAGTTTTTCAGCGTCGGCTTGGACAAAGTTGATATTGCCTGCCACACCCTTATCAAGTAAGCGATCACGGCCCACTTTAAGCATTGAAGCGTTGATATCTGCCAGCACCACTTCGCCATCAGGGCCGACGAGGCTGGAGAACTTACGTGCTAAATCACCCGTGCCACCGGCGATATCAAGGACTTTATGGCCACGACGTACGCCTGATAATTCAATCGTAAAACGTTTCCACAGACGGTGCATACCACCGGAAAGTACGTCATTCATAATGTCGTAACGGGCGGCAACAGAGTGAAACACTTCAGCAACTTTTTCCGCTTTTTGGCTTTCAGGTACATCTTGAAAGCCAAAGTGGGTGGTTTGCTCGTTAGGATTAGGCTGATGTGGATTGCTCATAATACTTCACCTTAGACAGATTACTGAGCATTCTAATACCCACAGCGCGGTTTGTCTTGACGCCAGACCAATTCCTCGCAATATCATGTGTGTAACTGTCCGTACATAAGCTTGATCTGGCAGCAACAGGAGTAAAAATGAGTACCATTGTGATCGAACGTGAGCATCGATTGGGGCGTGCAGCAGCACGCGAGCAAGCGCAATATCTGGCTGAGCGTTTAGCACAACGCTATAAGGTGCGCTATCACTGGGATGCAGATACCTTGATACTGCAGCGCAGGGGTGCACACGGATCGGTCTGGGTGGGTGAGACGCAGGTGTGTGTCAGATTAAAGCTGGGGCTGGTGTTATCGGCTTTTAAAGACAGCTTGCAAGCCGAGATGGAGCAGGCGTTGGATCAGCGTCTAGGTTAGGCGCTGCTGCAGGTGGATTAAAGCATCAAGCGTACAACAGACTCACTGGGATCACGCGAGTGTCCACTGGCCTTGAGCTGTTCTAAATAGGCTTGCCACATCAGCGTGTAGTGCGTGCCGAGCTGGTAGAGGTAATCCCAAGTGAATAAGCCTGAGTCATGACCGTCATCAAAGACCAGTTTGAGCGCGTAATTGCCGGCCGGTTGGACTTGGGTCAGGGCAACATGCAGTTTGCCGTATTGCAAAATGGGATTGCCGTGGCCTTGCACTTGCGCTGAAGGAGAGTGCACGCGTAAAAACTCAGCAGGTAACGAAAACTGTTCGCCGTTGGCGTAACCCAGTTCCAGTGTTTTTGAGCTTTTATTGAGTTTGATACGTGTCGGAATCAGCATAGATGTCTCGATAAAAGAGTGTATGAGCGCAGTGGACTGCACCCATACACAGGCTATGACTTATAAAATATAGCGTGATAAGTCTTCGTCTTTGGCCAGCTCGCCTAAATGCTCGTCAACATAAGCAGCATCCAGCTCTAAGGGGTTAGTGCTGTACTTCTCTGCCAATTCTGCCGCGTCAAATGAGACTTCTTCAAGCAAGCGTTCTAGCAGGGTATGTAAACGGCGTGCACCGATGTTTTCGGTTTTCTCGTTCACTTGCCAAGCGATTTGCGCAATGCGCTCAATGCCGCTTTCAGTAAACACCACATTCAAGCCTTCAGTGGCCAGTAGGGCAACATATTGCTCGGTCAGTGACGCATCAGGCTCGCTGAGAATGCGCTTAAAGTCATCGGGTGTGAGGGCTTTGAGCTCAACGCGAATCGGTAAACGGCCTTGTAGTTCAGGTACGAGGTCGCTGGGTTTGCTCAGGTGGAAAGCACCTGAAGCCACAAACAAAATATGGTCAGTTTTGACCATGCCCAGTTTGGTATTGACCGTACAGCCTTCAATCAGTGGCAGTAAGTCGCGCTGCACACCTTCGCGTGATACATCTGCACCACCGGTATTGCCACGCTTGGCGATTTTGTCGATTTCATCGAGGAAGACAATACCGTGCTGCTCAACAGCTTCAAGCGCACGGGCTTTAATATCTTCTTCGCTCACTAAACGCGCCGCTTCCTCGTCACGCACCAGCTTGAGGGCGTCATCAACACGCATTTTGCGGGTTTTAGTTTTGCCTTTGTTCATGCCTGAGAACAGGTTTTGCAGCTGGCTGGTCATTTCTTCCATGCCCGGCGGGGTCATGATTTCTACACCGGCTGGCGCGTCTGCCACATCAATGTCAATTTCTTTGTCATTGAGTTGACCTTCACGCAAACGTTTGCGAAACAGCTGGCGCGTACTGGAATCAGTGCGTTCAAGGGTGTCGTCATTGCTTGAGCGAGCGGGAGGTAGCAGGGCATCTAAAATGCGATCCTCAGCGGCATCTTCAGCACGGCTGCGCATATTTTTGATTTCTTGCTCACGCAGCATTTTTACCGCAGCGTCGGCTAAGTCACGAATAATGGACTCAACATCACGGCCCACATAGCCCACTTCAGTGAACTTAGTGGCTTCCACCTTAATAAAAGGCGCATTGACCAACTTGGCTAAGCGGCGGGCAATTTCAGTTTTACCGACACCTGTGGGGCCGATCATTAGAATATTTTTGGGTGTGACTTCATTGCGCAGGTCCGCGGGTAACTGCATGCGTCTCCAGCGGTTACGCAGAGCAATCGCTACAGCACGTTTGGCCTCATCTTGGCCAACGATATGGCGATTGAGTTCATGCACAATTTCACGGGGTGTCATCGACATAATGGTCTCCGAGGTGCGCTTAAATAGCGCTATCCTGCTCTTCGATAGTCAAATTTTGGTTGGTGAATACGCAGATTGAGCCTGCGATAGTCAGGGCTTTTTCTGTGATCTCACGTGCCGATAGCTCACTGTTTTCCAGTAAAGCCATAGCGGCCGCTTGGGCAAAACCACCGCCTGAGCCCATCGCAATTAAGCCGTGCTCGGGCTCAACGACGTCACCATTACCGGTAATAATTAACGAAGCATCTTTATTGGCAACAGCCAACATAGCTTCTAAGCGGCTTAAGGAACGGTCGGTCCGCCAATCTTTGGCTAACTCAACGGCAGCACGCACTAAATGGCCCTGATGCTTTTCGAGCTGACCTTCAAAACGCTCAAATAAAGTAAAAGCATCGGCCGTAGCACCGGCAAAACCTGCCAATACTTCACCGTGATAGAGGCGGCGCACTTTTTTTGCATTGCCTTTCATAACGGTGTTGCCAAGGGATACTTGACCGTCACCACCCATAACGACTTTACCGTTGCGACGAACTGAAACAATTGTGGTCAAGGGACTTCTCCACGTTGATGGGCCATACACCCGGATAGGTAATAGATGGGGATAAAACACTCAGCTTCAAGGGTTGTCATTGAAAAAGCTGGCTTGCTGCAGCTTTGCGCAAGAAAACCGTCTAGCGCAAGCCTGATAGAAAGGCGACAGGTACAGATAAGAGTGCGTCATAGCAAGAAAGTGCAACGCTTAACCTGTGCAGTAGAATCATCTGCAATCAGCCTGCAGTATCAGCGCTAAACGCTTGATGTGCAGGCTGTGTAATTGCCTCGGTGTTAACTATCTTTGCGTTTTTGTAGCAGTAAGTTATTAAAACCACTGCTCGCCAGTCGCTTTTGAGCAACAGTTAATTGCTCGCGACTGACAAAAGGTCCAACCAAAACGCGATACCAGGTTTTATCGCCGATTTGTCCAGGTTCAATATGCACGTTTTGTCCCGTCAGGAGCAGTTGTGCGCGGACTGTTTCAGCTTTAGCGCGTTCAGGAAAAGACCCTGCTTGTAAATAAAAGCGTATTTTTTCTTCTGCTTTTTTAACAGGCGCTGCAGGCGGCGTTTTCCCATCAAGAATGGCTTGCGCGCGCGCGGCATCAGCTTTTTTAGCTGCCTGGGCTTCAACTTTGGTGGGCGGCGGCGGTGGTGGCGGTGTTTTCTCTGGTAAAGCTTCAGGCGGCACAATCACCTCAGACTCAGACAGCAGCGTATAAAACTCAAACTTGGGTTTATTGGCTGCAGATTCTGGGCTGGTTTTTTGCGGCGCAGAGGCTTTTTTGTCTGCGACTGAAGTGTCGCGCTTAATCGCGTCATTACCCGGCTCGAGTTTAAACAGCGACATCAAAAAGACGCCCACAATCAGGCCCGTAATCACCCACAATAATGGATGAATCGGCTTTTTTGTCGCCGCCGCTGTAGATGTGCGACTTGCCCCTCTTTTCGGTGCGGTTTTTTTCCTTGCCGCCATGTTACATACGCTCCAACGTCTTTAATCCTAATAAAGCCAAACCTTGCTGCAGAGTGCGCCCGGTCAGCGCTGCTAAACGTAAACGACTGTGACGCGTCGCTTCATCTTCCGCAGATAAAATCGGGCAATGCTCATAAAAGCTGGAGAATTGACCGGCTAAATCATACAAATATGTGCATAAAACATGCGGTGTACCTTTATCTGCGATGTTGTATAGCACTTCACTGAAGCGCTGCAGCGTGGCGGCGAGGGTTTGCTCGGCTTCGCTGGCTAAGATGATTTGACCCGGTAAAACGCCGTTCATATCCAAGTCGGTACGTCTAAATACACTGGCTACACGGGTGTAAGCGTAGAGTAAATAAGGCGCGGTGTTGCCTTCAAAGCTGAGCATCAACTCAAAATTAAATGAGTAGTCACTGCTGCGGTGCTTGCTTAAATCCGCATACTTAACTGCGCCAATACCCACGGCTTGGGCGATGCTGTGCAGTTCGTCTTCGGCCAGTTCTGGGTTTTTCTCTTTAACCAAAGTGTAAGCGCGTTGCTCGGCTTCATTGAGTAAGTCCACCAGTTTGACCGTGCCACCATCGCGGGTTTTAAAGGGACGGCCGTCCGCACCATTCATGGTACCGAAACCCATATGCTCAAGTTGCATCTCTGGGTGGACAAACTCAGCGCGACGCGCCACGGCAAAGACCATTTGAAAGTGTAAGGCTTGGCGCTGATCGACAAAATACAAGGCGCGGTCGGCTTTAAGCTCGCTGCTGCGATAGCGCATCGCCGCTAAATCCGTAGTGGAGTACAAGTAACCGCCATCGGCTTTTTGCACAATCACCGGCAATGGATTGTTTTCGGCATTTTTAAATTCATCTAAAAAGACACACTGCGCGCCATTACTTTCAGTGAGCAGACCTTTCTCGGTGAGGCTGGTAACGATGTTGGCAAGATCAGCATTATAGGAACTCTCACCGCGCACATCGTCCATGCTCAGCTTGACGCCAAGACGGTCGTACAGCTCTTGGCAGTGGCTCAAGGACACATTGTTAAACTGTTGCCACATGCGTAAGCATTCTGGATCACCGGCTTGCAGTTTCACTACTAAACCACGTGCACGCTCCGCAAACTCAGGGGATTCATCAAAGCGCTGTTTGGATGCGCGATAAAACTCTTCTAAGTCTGATAGTTGTGTTTCTTGTGCGCTGGGGTTTTCTTGCAAATAGGCCAGCAGCATACCGAACTGCGTACCCCAGTCGCCCACATGGTTTTGGCGAATCACATCGTGACCTAAAAACTCCAATACCCGTGCGACGGCATCACCAATAATGGTCGAGCGCAAATGGCCGACGTGCATTTCTTTGGCAAGGTTCGGTGAGGATAAATCGACCACCACACGTTGTGTCGGTTGTTGTAGCGCCACACCCATATGCGCATCAGCCAGAGCTGCGTCTAAGCGTTGCGCTAACGCTGCATGGTTTTGGAAAAAGTTTAGAAAGCCTGGGCCAGCAATCACTACATCGCTGACTTGCGGATCCTCAGGTAGGGCTTTAATCAGCAGTTCAGCTAAATCACGCGGCTTCATTTTTGCCGGTTTAGCCAACATCATGGCGATATTACTGGCGAAATCACCGTGGGTTTTATCCCGCGTGTTTTCGACTTGGATATTAACCGTCAATGCGTCTGGAAGGATGCCTTCGTGGGTCAGTTGATTGACGGCGTGCTGAATCAGGGTGCGGATACTGTCTTTCATAATTTCTCTTAACGAAGGCGAAGGGCGCATAAGCGCTGAATAAATCGTCTATTATCGACGCCCTAGGCGCTAGCTTCAAGCGCCAAGCAGCATCTAGATGCTTTAAAATAGATCAATGGGGTCGACATCCATCGACCAACGGCTCTGTCGGGCGCTGGGCAAGCTTTCTAAATTGCTGCACAGCGGTGTCAGCAAGCGGTGTAATGGCGCACGACTGTTGGCTTGGATTAACAATTGCGCACGATAACGTCCAGCGCGGCGCTCCATCGGCGAGGTGATGGGGCCAAGCAGTTCAACGCCTTCAATCTTAAGTTGCTGCAGTAACTGCTCAGCAATACTGTAAGCATCTTCTAAAAAGGCATCGGCCAGTTCGGCTTTTAACGCATCAGCACGCAATAAAGCTAAATGACTGAAGGGCGGTAAACCTGTGGCGCGGCGCTCACTCAAGGCTTGTTCGGCAAAGGCAAAGTAGCCTTGCTCACTCAGTTGCACGAGTAACGGATGATCTGCCAGCGCACTTTGAATAATCACCCGCCCAGCATCACCAGCGCGACCGGCACGGCCAGCCACTTGGACAATCAGTTGTGCCATTTTTTCACTGGCACGAAAGTCTGCAGAAAATAAACCGCCATCGGCATTTAAAATCGCCACCAAAGTCACCCGTGGAAAGTGATGCCCTTTGGCGAGCATTTGCGTGCCAATCATAATGCAGGGTTCGCCGCTGCCAATTTGGGTTAATAAAGCATCCATCGAACCTTTGCGCGAGGTGCTATCACGGTCAATGCGCAGCACGGGCGTGTCGGGGAATAAAATTTGCAGACGTTCTTCCGCTCGTTCGGTGCCAGCACCAATGGGGCGTAAATCAACTTTATTACAGCTGGGGCATTGATGCGGGCGCGCTTCTATATGACCGCAGTGGTGACAGCGCAACTCGTTATAGCGCTGGTGAAAGGTTAGGCGCGCATCGCATTCTGAGCATTGGCTCATCCAGCCGCAGTCATTGCACATTAATACCGGCGCAAAACCACGGCGATTGAGAAAGACTAAAACTTGCTGGCCGGCTTCGAGGGTTTTGCGTATTTCCTTTTGCAGCGGTGCGCTGATGCCTGAATCCAGTGGCAGGCTGCGTACATCCAAACGAATAAACTGCGGCTGACTGGCACCGCCCGCGCGCTTGGTTAAACGCAATAAAGCAAAACGGCCGCTGTGGGCATTGTGCAAACTCTCTAAACAGGGCGTGGCCGAGCCTAAAACAATCGGCACATTGGCCGCGCGCGCACGGACTAAAGCCAGATCACGGGCGTGATAGCGCAAACCTTCTTGCTGCTTATAGGAGGCGTCGTGCTCTTCATCAATAATAATCAGGCCCAGATTTTTTAGCGGCGTAAACAGCGCCGAGCGCGTACCAATCACAATATCAGCATGCCCTGAGCGCGCCGCCAGCCAAGCCTCTAAGCGCTCACGGTCGTTGACGTTGGAGTGCAGTAAGGCAATGCGCGCATTAAAACGCTTGGTAAATCGATCCAGGGTTTGCGGGCCTAAATTGATTTCTGGGATCAGCACCAGCACTTGTTTGCCAGCCGCCAGCGCTTCACGAATCAACTGCAAATACACTTCAGTTTTCCCGCTGCAGGTGACGCCAGCTAATAAGTAGGCTTTGTATTCTTGGTTGTTGGCATGAATGGCATCAAAGGCTGCTTGTTGCTCATCATTGAGTGGCAACTCAGGTTGCGCAAGGCTGGGCGTTTTGTGGGGAAAATCTTGTAATTGACGAATCTGCTGGGTGACTAAACCTTTGTTGAGCAAGGCATTGGCACTGTCTTTACTGATCGCAAAATGCTCAAGACGCTCATGCGCAATACCTTGGGTGTGCTGCGCTAAGATTTTTAATGCTTCACGCTGGCGCGGCGCACGAGCAATGCTGGCATCTTCTAAATTAAGTGGCAATTTCGCCAGCCATATTTTTTGCTGGCGTCCTTGTGCCGGTTCACCTTGGCGCAATAACGTCGGCAACGCCCAGCTAAAAGTATCGCCTAAACTGTGCTGATAATACTGCGCGGTCCACATGCATAAACGCAGCATGCTCGGCGGTAACAGCGGTTGCTCGTCAAGCAACTCCAGCGCCTCTTTAATTTTATCGACGGGCACATGGGTTCTGCTGGCGGTTTCCACCAAAATACCAATCATCTCACGCCGCCCAAACGGCACCCGCACACGCACACCCGGCTGCCATGCCGTCGCCGCAATCTGCGCTGGCGCACGGTAATCAAACAACCGGCGCAGCGGTGACGGCAAAGCAATGCGTAAGTAGAGATCAGACACAGCAACACCTTTAAATGAAGTGGCATTATCTTAACGTATTGGGTGGGGATATGTTTAGAGGTGGAGTGTTGCGTTCGGGTGAGAGGCTGATAAAGGTAGATTGTGTGAAGTTTAAGCTTTTAAGACCTTATCATTGGCGACATACCAATTGGCCTAACACACCCGTGCCATGGTATGAATAAAACACAATTTGAATAAGTCCGGAGACGAGCATGAGCAAAAAAGTAGCAATTATTTTATCGGGTTGCGGTGTGTTTGATGGTGCAGAAATCAATGAGACGGTTTTGACCGCTTTGCGTTTGGATCAGCAGGGCGCGCAGGTTGAGTTTTTTGCGCCT
>JAAZJF010000191.1 GCA_012800475.1 Gammaproteobacteria bacterium | reverse complement strand
TACTGCATGAGTATCGTGGCAAGCGTAGCCAAGGATGGCGTAGCGCCCGAATTGCGCCAGGAAGGCGCATTGAGGGAAGAACGATATTCATGCAGTACGGCACGCGCTAGTTATGCACAAGTTAGGCTTAAAGCTTATAAAGGAAAAAGTATCGGCACTAAAACCACGCTTGCGAGCATCACAATTAGAGTAAAGGGCACGCCCATACGCACAAAATCGCTGAAGCGGTATTGGCCAGGCCCCAACACAAGGGTGTTCACGGGAGAGGAGATGGGTGTCATAAAGGCCGCTGAAGCCGCCAATGCCACGATCATCGCGAATGGTGCAGGTGAGGCTTGCATGGCTTGAGCGCTGGCAATAGCCACCGGTGCCATCAGTACAGCCGTTGCAGTATTAGAAATAAATAATCCAATCACCGCTGTCGTTGCAAATAAAATCCCTAAAATCAGCCGTGGACCAGCTTCACCAAAGACACTTAACAAGCCGCTAACAGCTAAATCAATCCCGCCTGTTTTTTGCAAAGCTAAAGCAAAAGGCAACATGCCGACAATTAAAACAATACTTTGCCAGTGAATAGAGCGGTAGGCGCTGTCCATATCAATGCAGCGAAATGCGCCCATTAATAAACAGCCTATCAATACCGCCAAAACATTGGGCACCAGCCCGCTGACCATCAATATCACCATGACTGCCAAGCTAAACAGCGCATGTGGTGCCTGGCTGAGCGCAGGTGCAACATCATCCACTTCGGCAGGTAGGCTCAAGACTAAGAAATCCCGATTATGCCCTTGCAGCTGGCGGATGTGCTCCCAGTTACCCGCGACCAGCAACGTATCACCGGCTTTGAGTTTCTCATCCACCAGTAGGCCTTCTAGCGCCTGTTGATTGCGACGTAACCCAATCACATTGAGTTTGCGTTTGCTGCGAAACCCCAGTTCTTGAATGGTATTGCCAGCTAAGCGTGAGTCCGGTGGTAGCATCACTTCAGCCACACCTAAAGAGCGGTGATGATCACTAAAATAACTGCTTTGCATGGCCACGGGCTCGACACCGAGCTCATAGTAAAAATTGAGTAGATCAATGGTTGGGCTGACCAAATCAACCAGCAGAACATCGCCGGCTTGCAGTTCGGTACTGCCTGTTGCGCCGAGCAAAATACAACGAAAACGCCGTTGCCGTTCAACGGCAATCACATTGATACCTGCTTGTTTGCGCAGTTGTAATTCGTTGAGCGTTTGGCCAATTAACAGCGAATTAGGGCGTACGCGCAAACGGCGTTCGCGTCCTTCTAAGCGATATTCACGCACCAAATCAGCGATATTATGACGGGGTTCGCCTGCTGTTTTGTGTCTATCCGCACCCGCCAGCCAATGTCGGGTGGCCAGCATATACACAATACCTAGCACCAATACGCTGAGACCAATGGGAGCAAAAGCAAAAAAACCAAACCCAGAAAAGCCCGCGCGCACCAGCTCACTGTGCACGATCATATTGGGCGGTGTAGCAACGAGCGTCAGCATGCCGCTGATTAAGCCTGCAAAACTGAGTGGCATCATCAAGCGGCTGGGCGAGATATTGAGGCGCGCAGCAATACTTAAAGTGACTGGGATAAAAATCGCCACCACACCAGTTGAGCTCATCACTGAACCCAGTCCTGCGACTGTAAGCATCAGCAGGATAATTAAGCGAGTTTCACTGTTGCCTGCGCGGTGCATCAAGCGCTCACCGAGCTTATAGGCAATCCCAGTGCGCACTAACCCCGCACCAATCACAAATAGGGCGGCAATCACCACCACGCTTGGGTCACTAAAACCTGCGAGCGTTTCTTCTACGGTTAATACACCGGTTAAAGGGAGCGCAACAATCATCAGTAGCGCCACCACATCCATGCGTGGCGTATTGCGAACAAATAACACAACGGCTGTGGCCAGCAGCAGCAAGACTACAGCCAGTTGAGTATTCATTTAGCTGAGTAATAAAGCGTCGTCGGCCAGTTTTTCGCCGCGTACCTGTTCAAACATTGCCAGTAAATCAGGCACATCCAGGCCTTGGCGTTCTTCACCGCTGACATCCAACACCACTTGCCCTTGGTGCAGCATAATAGTGCGATCGCCCACATCCAGCGCTTGGCGCATACTGTGAGTGACCATCATGGTGGTCAGCTGTTTTTCCTGAACAATGCGTTGCGTGAGCTGTAAAACAAAGTCGGCCGTACGTGGATCAAGGGCTGCCGTATGCTCATCGAGCAACAGAATTTGTGACGGGCGCAAAGCCGCCATTAACAAGCTCACAGCTTGACGTTGTCCACCTGAAAGTAAGCCAATACGGTCATGCAAGCGGTTTTCTAAACCTAAGCCCAGTGTGGCTAAATGTTCGCGAAAACCCGCCCGCTGTGAAGCTTTGACTGCACGACTCAAGCCTCGGCGCTGTCCGCGCTGCTCTGCCAGCGACATATTTTCTTCGATGGTGAGATCTTCACAGGTGCCCGCCATTGGGTCTTGGAAGACACGCGCCACTTGCTTAGCACGCGCCCAGACAGGCTGCGCGGTGACATCTAAATCATCGATTAAAATGCTGCCGCTATCGATGCTTAAATCGCCTGAGATAGCATTGAGAAAGGTTGATTTACCCGCACCGTTGGTGCCGATAACCGTTACAAATTGGCCCGTTGGGATTTGCAGAGATAAGCCGCAGAGGGCACGGGTTTCAATCGGCGTGCCGGGATTAAAAGTGATGTGTAAATCATTGGCCTTGAGCATCTGTTAAACCCTCTTGCGGCGAGACATGCGCTGTTTGATCAATGGAATCACTAAAGCAAAGGTCACGAGCAATGCGGTGACTAAGTTTAGATCTTGTGCTTGCAAGCCAATAAAATCACTGTTGAGCGCCAAAGCAATAAAGAAGCGGTACACCACCGCACCTAAGATCACCGCTAAGGTCACTAAGAACAGCTTGCGCGACGGTAGAATGCTTTCACCGACGATCACAGCCGCCAAACCAATCACGATGGTACCGATGCCCATCGAAATATCGGCACCGCCTTGGCTTTGTGCAAACAAGGCACCGGCTAAACCAACAAGACCGTTGGAAATTGCCATGCCTAAAATCACCATAGCGCCGGTGTTAATACCCTGCGCGCGGGCCATACGCGGGTTGGAACCCGTCGCACGAATCGCCAAACCTTGGCGTGTCGAAAAGTAAGCATCCAGCGCGATTTTAGCAAGTAATACGACGATCACTAAGATCGCTGGGCGCGCAATATAATCAATCAGCCAACTGGGTTCTAAAATACTAAAGACGGTCGGCTCCATGATGAGTGGAATGTTGGGTTTGCCCATAATGCGCAGGTTAATGGAGTACAGAGCAATCATCATCAGGATACTGGCCAGCAAATCCATGATTTTTAAATGCACATTTAAAATGGCCGTAACTATACCGGCACCCGCACCGGCTAAAGCCGCTAATGCTGTGGCCAGAAAAGGATCCATGCCGTTGGAAATACACAAGGCACCGACGGCACCGCCCAGCGGAAAGCTGCCGTCAACAGTTAAGTCGGGAAAACGTAATAAGCGAAAGGAGATAAACACCCCGAGTGCCACTAAGCTAAAGATCAGGCCGATCTCGAGGGCACCAAACATTGAAAACAGGGACATGGCTAGGTTGACCGAAGGCTAAATAAAAATACCCCAAGCCACAGTCAGCAGCTTGGGGTGCGAAAGGGTATTAACGAATGATTTCAGCAGCGCTATCCAATAGCTCTTGTGACAGCGTCACACCTTGCTTTTCAGCAGCAGCTGGATTAACAAACAACTGAATTTTTTCACTGGTTTGTGGCTTAATATCGCCGGGTTTTTCACCCTCGAGGATGCGCACTACAATGCGACCTGTTTGTAAGCCTAAATCGTGATAGTTCACGCCAAGGGCGGCAATGGCACCGCGTTTAACGCTGTCAGTGTCTGAAGCGATCAAAGGAATCTTCATATCGTTGCCGACTTTGACCAGTGCTTCATAGGCGGAAACAACGTTGTTATCGGTATTGGTATAAATCACATCCACTTTACCAACAAGGCTGCGTGCAGCAGTACCAACGTCAACTGAGCGCGGTGCCGCAGCTTCAACCAAGGTGAGGTCGTAGTTGGGTAGGATGTCTTTGAGCGCTGCAACTACAGCAACTGAGTTGGCTTCGCCGGGGTTAAATACCATACCGATACGTTTAGCATTGGGTACGATTTGTTTAACCAGCTCCATTTGCTTGCCCAGCTCGAGCACATCAGAAACGCCAGTCACGTTCGTGCCGCTCGCTTCCCAGCTTGGGGTCAGTTGGCCTTGAACCGGATCAGTGACCGCAGTGAAAACAATTGGAATGCGTTTGGTGCCAGCAGCTGCGGCTTGTGCCGAAGGCGTACCGATGGTGACAATAGCATCCGCTTGATCGCCAATAAATTTACGTGCGATTTGCGCTGCCGTACCGGTATTGCCTTGAGCACTTTGGTACTGCCACTTCAGGTTTTTACCTTCGGTGTAGCCTGCCGCATTCAGAGCTTCTAAAACACCATCACGCGCTGAGTCGAGTGCGGGGTGCTCAACGATTGCAGTAACGGCAACGGATTTAACAGTCTGCGCTAAAGCGCCAAATGAGGCGCTCATCGATAAGGTTAGTGCACTGAGCGTGAGCAACGCTTTTTTTGAGAACGTAGTCATGTTTGCATGCCTCTAATGGGGTGGCTGGCAGTATGCCAGTGTCACCCCGATTCTTATAGTGGATGTCGCCGGCTTTATAGGCTGGCAATACGGGTGTGTTGTTCGGTGAGGCGCGCTAAGGCTTGCTCGAAATCCGTTTGTTTAGCGCGTTCTTTCTCAATCACCTCAGCCGGAGCTTTGGCAACAAAACCTTGATTGGACAGTTTGCCGGAAACACGCTTGATCTCACCGTTGAGACGCTGCATTTCTTTGTCTAAACGTGCCAGCTCAGCTTTGGTATCGATTAAACCCGCCATCGGTACTAGAACCTGCATCTCGCCTACCAATGCCGTTGCAGACATCGGTGCTTCTTCGTCAGCAGCGAGTCGTGTGACTGACTCAAGCTTGGCAAGTTTATTGAGCGTGACCTGATTGACTTCGAGACGGCGCAGATCTTCAGCTGTGGCATTGCCTAAATACAGCGGCAGCGGCGTGCCAGGGCCAATATTCATTTCTGCACGGATGTTGCGCAGCGCGAGCATCAGCTCTTTAAGCCACTCAATATCACCTTCAGCTTGAGCGTCGAGCGCATCACCTGAGCTATCAGGGAAGGGTTGCAGCATAATGGTGTCGCCACTTTTGCCGGCCATGGGCGCGATGCGCTGCCAAATCTCTTCAGTGATAAAGGGCATAAAAGGATGAGCTAAGCGCAGTGAGGCTTCGAGTACGCGCACTAACGTACGGCGTGTACCGCGAGTACGCTCAACGGGCGCTTCTTTATCCCAAAGCACCGGCTTAGACAGCTCCAAGTACCAGTCGCAGTATTGGTTCCAGATAAACTCATACAGCGCTTGGGCGGCCAAGTCGAAACGGAAATTATCCAATTGACGTGATACTTCAGCTTCGGTGCGTTGCAGTTGCGAGATAATCCAGCGATCAGCTACGGTGAGTTCAACGGCTTGATCATCGAGACCGCAATCTTGATCTTCGCACTGCATCATCACATAACGTGCAGCGTTCCAGATTTTATTACAGAAGTTGCGGTAGCCATCGACGCGGCCCATATCAAACTTCACGTCACGGCCAGTGGAGGCCAGTGATAAAAATGTGAAACGCAACGCATCGGTGCCGTAACTGGCAATGCCTTCAGCAAATTCTTCGCGGGTTTGTTTTTCAATGGCTTTAGCCATTTGCGGTTGCATCATGCCGCTGGTGCGTTTCTCGACTAAGGTTTCCAAGTCGATACCGTCAATAATGTCCAAAGGATCCAGTACGTTACCTTTGGATTTGGACATTTTATGGCCAAGGCTATCGCGCACGAGACCATGCACATACACGGTTTTAAACGGGATCTGTGGCGTACCATCTGCATTTTTGATCAGGTGCATGGTCAGCATGATCATGCGTGCGACCCAGAAGAAGATGATGTCAAAACCTGTCACCAGCACATCGGTGGGGTGGAAGGTTTTCAGATAATCAGTTTGTTCTGGCCAGCCTAAGGTTGAGAAGGTCCACAAGCCTGAGCTGAACCAGGTATCCAGCACATCATTGTCTTGGCGCAAATTGATATCGCCCAGATTATGTTTGCTGCGCACTTCAGCTTCGTTGCGACCCACATAGACCTTGCCCGCATCGTCATACCAGGCCGGAATACGATGGCCCCACCAAAGTTGGCGGCTGATGCACCAGTCTTGGATATCGCGCATCCAGCTGAAGTACATATTTTCGTATTGCTTGGGCACAAATTGAATGCGGCCGTCTTCTACGGCGGCAATGGCCGGCTCGGCGAGCGATTTGGTGGAGACATACCATTGGTCAGTTAACCAAGGTTCGATCACGGCACCAGAGCGGTCACCGCGTGGGGTTTTCAGCGCGTGGTCGTCAATGCTCACCAGTAAATCGGCGGCTTGTAATGCGGCAACAATCTGCTTGCGTGCTTCGAAACGATCCAAGCCAGCAAACTCAGCCGGCAGGCTGTTATCCAGCGCATCATTGACTGAGCCGTCGGCATTGAATATCTGCGCCACAGCTAATACAGCCGCATCTTGGTCAAGGATATTGATTAAGGGCAGATTGTGGCGTTTGCCCACTTCATAGTCATTGAAGTCGTGCGCTGGGGTGATTTTTACGCAACCCGTACCAAACTCTGGATCACAGTAGTCATCGCCAACAATTGGAATACGGCGGCCGACTAACGGCAGATCAATAAAGGAGCCAATCAGCGCTTTATAACGCTCATCTTCAGGGTGTACGGCAACCGCGCTATCACCCAGCATGGTTTCTGGGCGCGTGGTAGCGACGACCAGATAATCTTTGCCTTCAGCGGTTTTTGCACCATCGGCTAGCGGGTAGCGCAGGTTCCACAAATGACCTTTCTCATCGTGGTTTTCCACTTCAAGGTCAGAAATTGCCGTATGGAATTTAGGATCCCAGTTGACCAGACGTTTACCACGGTAAATCAAACCGTCTTCATGCAAGCGCACAAAGGCTTCTTGCACCGCGTCAGACATGCCGTCATCCATGGTGAAGCGCTCGCGCGACCAGTCCACCGAGCTGCCCAGGCGACGAATCTGACGGGTAATGGCACCGCCTGATTCTTCCTTCCATTCCCAAACTTTGTCGAGAAAGGCTTCGCGACCTAGGTCGTGACGGTCTAAGCCTTGTGCGGCCAGCTGGCGCTCCACCACCATTTGCGTGGCGATACCTGCGTGGTCAGTACCGGGCTGCCATAAGGTGTTACGGCCTTGCATACGGCGGTAACGAATCAGCGCATCCATAATGGCGTTATTAAAACCGTGACCCATATGCAGACTGCCGGTGACGTTCGGCGGTGGAATCATGATGGTGTACGGTTGACCAGAACCCTGGGGCGCAAAGTATTGATTGGTTTCCCATGACTGGTACCAAGTGGTTTCAATGGCGTGCGGCTGATAGGTCTTATCCATAGTGCGGCGGGACCCCTAAATAAAAGACGGCTAATCGGAAAACCGCAAAGTATACCGCCAAACACGTCTTGGCCATAGGTTAAGGCAGATGTTTTGCTAATAAAGTGACGATTTAAGGCTTTTGAGTCAGCTTGGCTTGGTTTTATTTTAAGCAGCCGCAGCACGCAAAGAGTTGACGGCTGGCGATAAATTTGACTGTTTAGACTATGTAAAGAGTGTTGGGCTTATATATGCTTTGTTGTGTAGCAATGGTGCTGTGCAAGTGATGTTAGGCAAGCCGTGCACAGCTATTGAATATGTGGTAAAACATGTCGCGCTAACTGTGTTAGAAAAGTTAGTGACGTTCTCAGGGCGGGGCGAGATTCCCCACCGGTGGTAATTGCTAAAAATTAAGCATAGCCCACGAGCGCTTGGTTACGCTGGTATTTAAGGTAGGCAAGGTCAGCAGACTTGGTGAGATCCCAAGGCCGACGGTTACAGTCCGGATGAAGAGAGAGCGGGATCCGTTACCGTGCACAATCGTGTACGGCACACTCCCATTCGATCAAAAATAGCCTTGTTTGATATTAAACAGGAGATCGACACAAGCGAATTTTCGAGTATTCGTGTTGTGCGGAGGTTATATGTTTACAGGCATTATTGAAGCAATAGGGCATATTCGCAGCATGACTCCCAAAGGGGGCGATGTGCGCGTGCATGTGTCCACAGGAAAGCTGGATTTAACCGATGTAAAACTGGGCGATAGCATCGCTGTTAATGGTATTTGCTTAACTGCAGTTGAGCTACCGGGCGATGGTTTTTGTGCCGATGTGAGCCGTGAAACGCTGACGCGCACTGCTTTGGCGAATCTAAAAACCAACAGCCGCGTGAACCTTGAAAAAGCCTTATTACCCACCACGCGTTTGGGTGGGCATTTGGTCAGTGGTCATGTGGATGGCGTGGGTGAAGTGTTGTCACGCAGTGATAGCGCACGCGCCGTTGAATTTTGGATTCGCGCGCCGAAAGAATTGGCCCGTTATATTGCGATGAAAGGCTCGATTACTGTGGATGGCACCAGCCTCACGGTGAACAGTGTTAATGGCAGTGAGTTTCAGCTGACCATTGTGCCGCATACCTTGCAAGAAACGATCATGGCCGATTATCAAGCGGGGCATTTAGTCAATCTAGAGATCGACTTAATCGCTCGCTACCTTGAGCGCTTACTCCAAGGTGAGCATGCTGCCGAGCCAACCAGTCACGCCATTACTGCCGGCTTTTTAGCTGAGCATGGTTTTATGCGTTCTTAATTGAAGGGTTATCCTGTGTCTTTAAATACTATTGAAGAAATTGTTGCAGATATTCGTGCGGGTAAAATGGTCATTCTGATGGATGACGAAGACCGCGAGAACGAAGGTGATTTAATTATCGCCTCTGAATGCGTGACGGCTGAGCATATTAACTTTATGGCCAAGCATGCACGTGGCTTAATTTGTATGCCCATGAGTGTTGAGCGCTGCGAGCGTTTAGGCTTGCCATTGATGGCTCAGCACAATGGCTCAGGCTTTGGTACGAAGTTCACCGTATCCATTGAGGCGGCTGAAGGTGTGACCACCGGTATTTCTGCTGCAGACCGTGCGCGTACTGTACAAGCGGCTGCCGCTAAAGATGCGGTTGCAGCTGATATTGTGAGCCCAGGGCATATTTTCCCGCTTATGGGACAAGCAGGTGGTGTGCTGGCACGTGCTGGTCATACAGAAGCGGCGTGTGATTTAGCGCGTTTAGGCGGCTATGAGCCCAGCGGCGTGATCTGCGAGATCATGAATGATGATGGCACTATGGCCCGTCGTCCTGAATTGGAAGTTTTTGCGCAAGAACATGGTATTAAAATTGGTACCATTGCTGACCTGATTCATTACCGCATGATTAACGAGCGCACCATTGAGCGCGTATCAACACAGGTGTTAGACAGCGAGTTGGGTCAATTTAATTTGGTCACTTACCGCGAATCCACCGCAGGTGATGTTCACTTGGCTTTGACTTTAGGTACGATTAGCCCTGAAGAACCGACCTTGGTGCGTGTGCATAATATGGATCCGTTGCGTGATCTATTTATGGTTAAAAATGATGGTCGTTGGAGTTTGCGTGGCGCGATGGCTGAAGTAGCCAAAGCAGGCAGTGGTGTTGTGTTGTTATTGGGTAACCAGATGACCGGCTCCACGTTGCTGGCGCATTTAGAGCGTCAATTGGGTAACGATGGTGATGCGAAAGCGACAAAAACTTCGGGTACGTATAGCACTGTAGGTGCCGGTTCGCAGATCCTGCGTGACTTGG
>JAAZJF010000190.1 GCA_012800475.1 Gammaproteobacteria bacterium | reverse complement strand
ACCAACCTGCGCATGCATGCTGTCGGTCTTGAGCCGGCGTTTAGTAATGCTTCGCACAACCCCATTCCTTGGATTAATGCTTGGTTGGTTTCAGATAATGTACAGGTAGCGCCACAAGAAGTTGAAGTCAGCTCCTACTTGGTTGGGCAAATCAACTCCACAGTATCTGCTGAGGACCTCGGCGAGTTCGAGCTGTAAGTGGATACATCAGTGCAAGTGATTACCGAAGACCTGATCTTTCAACTGGAAAAATCAGAGACATTACTCGAAGGCTTGGAACGTACCGGGCATCAGGTGGAATACCAGTGTCGCAGTGGTTACTGCGGCGCGTGCCGCGTGACTCTAAAGACAGGCAGTGTGAATTACAGCACCACGCCTTTGGCCTATTTGCGCCAAGACGAGATCCTGCCCTGCTGCTGCCATGCAACCGAGCCGCTAGTGGTTAAAGTCAATCTGAAAAGTAAATTCAGCGTCTAAAAGCCTTGTGCTAAGCGGTCTTTAAGTACTGAATACTCTGCTATAGCAATCAACACAAGCAACGCTCATTTATGGCGTTATCTGTGTTGATTGATGTAAGTATTGCAATAACGCTGCATCATCCAGCTCTGCGCCCCACCTATTACTGTGTACCAGCTCTTGCAGTGGTAAACGCGAACGCCAGCCTTTAGTTTGCAGCTCCGGCTGCTCAAAAAACTCACTCACATAACCCATGCATAGATAGGCCAAGGGATAGACGTGATCGGGCAGCTTGAGAATATCAGCCAAGGTATCTTGATCAAGAATACTCACCCAGCCGATGCCAATCCCTTCGGCGCGCGCGGCGAGCCACAGATTCTGTACCGCGAGGCAGGTGCTGAACAGATCCATTTCAACAATCGAGTTGCGCCCCAATACATGGGTACCGCCACGGCTACGGTCGCAGGTGATGCACAGATTCAGTGGGCTTTCGATAATGCCTTGCAGCTTTAAACTGTTATAGGTGTGCTGGCGCTCGCCGCTGTAGTTGTCTGCCGCTTTGGCGTTTTCTTCCTCGTAACTGGCCAGCACTTGCTGACGCAGCTCCAAGCTATCAATCAGAATAAAATCCCACGGCTGCATAAAGCCGACTGAGGGAGCATGGTGTGCGGCTTTGAGTAAGCGTGCTAAGACTGGGCGCGGAATCGGATCAGGCAAAAACTGCGAGCGCACATCGCGGCGTTCGTAAATGGCACGATACAGGCCAGCGCGCTCTGCATCACTAAAAGGACGGTTATGATCGGTCATGGTGCTGTATTTGCTCCGCAATCAGTGGATGGATTGAGGCCCAATAGATCACGTAGCCAGTCTGTGTCTAAACACTGCTCCACTTGATCAGCCAGACGATCGAGCTGCGCAAGGCGATGCTGCTGATAGTCCACTGCGTTGTCTGAGTTATCTAAGCCAGCCCATTGCAGCAAAGCATCGCAGGCGGCAGGCTGATCAAAAATACCGTGCACAGCAATGCCGGCGATTTGATTATCGGCACTGATCGCGCCTGCATTCTTGCCATTGATCACAGCTAAAGGCCGGAACAATGCAGAGCCTTGACTGACGCTATTGTGCATCGTATAGCCGCTGAAATCTGCAGCCAGGGTGCTATGATCTAGGGGTATATGCAGTGTGCCTTGCACCTGTTGTAACTCTTTTTGTGCGATCAGTGTAGTGCTGAGATCCAGTAGTCCGAGCCCTGCACTACAACCAGCCTTGCCTTCTAGACCTTCAGGATCATTCACGTGCTCGCCCAGCATCTGCAAGCCGCCACCAATGCCCAGCACTTTGCCGCCGTAGCGCAGATGTTTAGCGATGGCCTGCGTCCAGCCTTGGGTGTGCAGCCAAGCTAAATCGGTGCGGATGCTTTGGCTGCCTGACAGAATAATCAGATCAGCTGACGGAATCGGCTGATCAGGGCCGATAAATTGTAGATTGACCTTGGGGTGCAGGCGTAACGGATCAAAATCATTGTGCTGACTGATGCGCGGTAACACCGGCACGATCACATTCAGCGCATCCGTTGTACTGGAACCGCTGGCACCAATGCTGTCTTCAGAGTCGATCACTAAACCTTGCAGATACGGCAAAACACCCAACACAGGTTTTCCCGTGCGCTCGCTCAGCCAATCCAGCCCCGGTTCGAGTAACGCAATATCACCGCGAAAACGGTTGATAATAAAACCCTTGGTGCGCGCTTGCTCGCTCTCCGAGATCAACTCTAAAGTGCCGACCAGCTGCGCAAACACACCACCGCGATCAATATCACCGACCAACAACACAGGGCAATCGGCCGCTTCGGCAAAGCCCATATTGGCGATATCGTTGACGCGTAGATTGATTTCCGCTGGGCTGCCAGCACCTTCGGCGATGATCACATCATAACGCTCACTCAGTGCACGCCACGCCGCCATCACGGACTGCATGGCTTGTGCTTTATAGACATGATAATCCAGCGCATCCATATTGCCGTACACCTGCCCACGCAAAATCACTTGCGCGCCGCAATCACTCTGCGGTTTGAGCAGCACAGGATTCATATCGCTGTGCGGTTCAATGCCACAGGCCAACGCATGCAGCGCAGTGGAGCGGCCAATCTCGCCGCCATCCACAGTCACGGCACTGTTGAGCGCCATGTTTTGCGGTTTGAAGGGTGCCACTGACACACCTTGGCGCGCCAACCAACGGCACAACGCCGCCACCACTGTGGTTTTACCTGCATCGGAGGTGGTGCCCTGAATCATCAAGGTGATCATTTACAGCTCAACACCTTTTTGCGCCTTAATGCCCTGATCCTTAAATGCATGTTTAACCACACCCATTTCGGTGACGGTATCGGCGATATCGATGAGTTCCTGTGGCGCATAACGGCCAGTGACCACCACATGCTGCATCTCAGGGCGCGCTTGTAAGTCATCCAAAACCCGATCCAAATCCAAGTACTCATACTTCAGGGCAATATTGAGTTCATCGAGCAAAATCAAGTCATAGCTGTCGTCTTGCAGCATGCCAGCGACGATGTCCCATGCAGCATTGGCAGCGATCACATCTTGCTCGCGATCTTGCGTATCCCAAGTATAGCCTTGGCCCATCACGTGATAATCGACATTGGGCAAGTCACGGAAAAAAGCATGCTCGCCAGTACTAAAGGCGCCTTTAATAAACTGCACGATGCCGACTTTCATGCCATGGCCTAACGAGCGCGCCACCATACCAAAACCGGAGCTGCTTTTACCTTTGCCTGGGCCGGTCAGTACCAATAGGATGCCTTGTTCTTTGTTGGCATTAGCAATGCGCTCGCGCATAATTCTTTGTTTGATGGCCATGCGTTTAGCGTGGCGTTCGGGGTCTTTGGCTCGTTCGTGCATGGGATTTTCCTTGTGCGGATAAAAGGGTAACGCTTAGCCGTTGCTCACTGGGACAAACACCGGTGCGCCATCGACTTCGACGGTGATAAGTTTTTGCTGATACAACTGCTCAAGTGCAGCAGGTTGCAACATGGTGTTGGCCGGCCCCCAGCAGGCATCGCCATTAGGGTACAGCAGTAAAATATGCGAGCACCAGCGCGCGGCGAGATTTAGGTCGTGTAGGCACATAAATATGGCTTTACCTAAAGCTGCCTGATCTTTAAGCAGACTCATGACTTTGACCTGATGGTGCAAATCCAGATGGTTGGTGGGCTCATCTAATAGCCAGATATCGGGGTCTTGAGTCATCAACGTGGCAATCGCCACGCGCTGACGTTCACCGCCGGACAAGGTGCTGAGCAGGCGTTCTGATAATTGCTCAACATCCAAGGCGGCCAAGGCCTGTTGCGCAAACTGCTGATCGGTGCCTTGTTCACTTTGCCATGGCGACAGCCATGGGTGACGACCCATCAGTGCGGTTTCTAAGACTGTGGCGGGGAAACTGTCTTGGCGTTCTTGAAACACTAAGCCTAACTGTTGAGCAATCGCGCGACGCTTCAGTTCAGCTAAGGGCACATCATTGAGCAGCACTTGGCCGTGCCGCGCGGGTAACAATCCCGCCAAAGTGTGCAGCAAAGTGGTTTTGCCTGCGCCATTAGGACCGAGAACGCCCCACACTTGACCGGATTCAATCTGCATATCCAGAGCAAAGCCATCGGGACGGTTGGGTACATGAATGATCAAGTCGCGAGTGTGCAATGTGCTCATCAGCGGCTCCGGTGTAGCAAATACAGAAAGGTCGGAACGCCGAGTAACGCGGTAATTACGCCAACTGGCAGCTGTTCGGGGGCAATTACGGTACGCGCTAAGGTGTCGGCTAATACCAATAACGTGCCGCCAGCCAAGGCGCTGGCGGGCAAAATAATGCGTTGATCATTACCCAGTAACAGCCGCAGCATATGCGGCACAATCAAGCCGACAAAGCCGATGCTGCCGGCCGTGGTGACGGCGGTGGCAGTGAGTAGACTGGCCAATAAATATATCGTCCATTCCAGCGGTCGTACCGACACGCCCAGAGCTGCCGCTTGCAGCGGGCCGCGCGCCAAGACATTGAGATTACGTGCCATTGGCATCACTACAATAATCGCCACTATTAACACCAAGACAGCAGGCCAAGGCGTGCGCGCGTAGGAGACATCACCCATCAACCAATACAGCATGCCGGGCAGTTTATAAGATGGGGTCAGTGCCAGCATCAGGGTAATCACCGCGCCCCAGCCCGCAGCGACGACCACACCAGTCAGCAGCAAACGTGAGGCGGTCCAGCTGCCCGTGCCGTGCGCCAGACCAAAGACTAAAACCATCGCCAGCATCGCACCGGCAAAGGCTGCGCCGGAGATCAATAGCGCACCTAAGCCAGTCAACATCGCCAGCAATGCCCCAACCGCCGCACCGCCAGATAAGCCCAACACATAAGGATCTGCCAGCGGATTGCGCAGCAGCACTTGCATCAGTGCACCGGCCACGGCAAGCAATCCGCCGGTGGCAAAGGCCGCCAGCGTGCGCGGCAGACGCAGCTCGAACACTAAGGTGCGGTGCAAGGTGCTGCCTTCGCCTTGTACCACTTGCCAGAGTTCGGCTGGCGCAATCGTAACGCTGCCAATCGCCAAGGCGAATAAGCCAGCCAACAGAGCAATCAGGCTGAGGATGGTGATTGAGCGCATCATTGGCCGTCAGCCTGTAGCCGCCAGCGCTGGCTGAGATGATTAACGCGCACGGGCAATATCCAGTTTTTGGCAAATGTCGCGACTGGCTTCCAATAAGCGTGGTGTTGGCCTAGAGATCGGCGAAGCCGGTACAAAAAACAGATTATTTTTAACCACGGCACTGAGATTAGCGTATTTTTTCCAGTGATCGAGTTGCTTGTCTACCATACCGTCTACGCTGGCGGTAATAATGACCTGTGGATCCGCTTCGAGCACCACTTCAGTACTGATGCGCGGCACCAAACGCGGCATATCAGCAAACACATTCGTGCCACCACAGAGCTCTAAAACCTTACCGATTAAGTGCTCATTATTAATGGTCATTAAGGGCGTTTCCCAGACCTGATAAAACACGGGAATGGGTTTAACATCGCGGTACTGCTCAGTAATTGCGGCGATACCTTGGCGGAAACGCTCAGCCTCAGCAAAGCCTTGCGCTTGCGTGCCGGCCAAAATCGAGAGTTGCTCAATGGTCGATGAGACTTCGGCAAAGGTACGCGGTTCGATAGCAAACATCGGCAGGCCGAGCGCGTGCAACATTTCCATCTGCGCAGGTGGATTGCCAGTGACCCAAGTAATGACTAAATCGGGCTGCAAAGCGAGCAGCGCTTCTATATCTATTTTGGTGTGATT
>JAAZJF010000189.1 GCA_012800475.1 Gammaproteobacteria bacterium | reverse complement strand
TGCTTGCGCAGATTACACATCGGCGTTGATGTACCAAGCAGGGGGCCGTCGGTAATAGCTGGCGCGCTCGACTGTTCTTGTAGACGCAAAGCACTGGCGACCAATTCGCGCAGGCGTAACAAATTGACGGGTTTGGTAATAAAATCAAAGGCACCGGCCTTTAACGCTTGTGTTGCAGTTTCAACGCAACCATATGCCGTAATCATAGCGACCGGTGTGTTGCTGTGATGGGTTTGGATATGTTCAATAATATCCAAACCTGTGCCGTCGGGTAGACGCATATCGGTCAGGCACAGATCAAAGTGTTCTTGGCTCAGCCAGGTATAAGCTTCTTGCACATCACGCGCGCTGCGGGTCTGCATATTCATTCGGCCAAGGGTAATCTCCAGCAACTCGAGAATATCAGGCTCGTCATCAATAATCAGGGCAGTGCGTCGACTCATGGTTTATGCGCTCGCTTGGCTGGGGTGGGCAAAGGTTATTCTAAAGCAGCTGCCACCTTTGTCACGCGGGGTGAAATCTAAACGGGCTTGATTGCTCTCGCACAGCTCCCGTGAAATATATAAACCCAGCCCCGTGCCCTTGTTTTCTGTAGTGAAGAAGGGCTCGAAGACTCTGGGTTGATCCTCAAGGGCGATGCCAGGTCCATCGTCTTGAATTTCGAGCGTGGGCAGTCCAGTTTGGCGATGACGATAGAGGTGCAACCACACTTGGCTGTGCTGATGTTGTTGGGCGCTGTAGCGTAAGCCATTCTCAACTAAGTTGTTGACCACTTGATCCAGTTGATCAGGGTCCATGCGTGTCCAGAGTGAAGTGTCTTTGGCAATCAAGTGCAGGTTTGGCTGGGCTTGACTGTTGTTTGTAAACTCTTGAATAAAATCCTGTAGCCAACGATGTAAATCCAGTTGTTGGGGTTCAGTTTGGCGGCGTCTGGACAGCTGTAGAATATTTTCAATCACAGTGTTCATGCGGCGCGATTGATCTTGGATAATTTGTGTTAAGCGCACATCGGCTGCATCTAACGCCGGTGACTCATGCAAAAGTTGTGCGGCATGGCTGATGGCGCCTAAAGGGTTGCGAATCTCATGCGCAATACCCGCGGTTAAACGACCTAAAGAGGCCAGTTTGAGCTGCTGTGCTTGCTGGGTTAATTGAGCTGTGTCTTCTAAAAATATAAGAATTTGTAAATTAGAGTGGTTTTGCAGTTTGACAAAATTAGCTTGCAGCTGCGTTGCACTGATGGGCGATTGAATGGGTGCGCTGTGCAAAGCTGGGTTGCTTTCCCATAGTTTTAGACTGTGCATTAATTCTGGAAATAAAGGGTTGAGCGTGCGCCCGATCAGCGCATCGTAGCCCGTCATGTTGACTGCGGCATGATTGGCTTGTACCACTTGGTTATCTTGATTCAGAACCAAGACTCCAGTGCGCATACGCTGGATAATCAGGGCGTTAATTTCTTCTAAATTAGCCACCACGCCTGCGCGCTCTTCGGCTAAAGTTTCACTGGCTCGCGCTCGCCGACTGATGCCTTGTACGAAAATAGCCGCAGCAAAACATAACGCACCTAAAATCCCTGCGTGCATATATTGATTGCTGGCTGCGGCATTGGAGAGGCTTAAATAAAAGGTTAAATAAATAATACCTGTCGCCGCCACTGCCGCAATGACAATACCGATACGTCCGCGCAGCAAAATATTGGCCACTGCAACGGCGGCAATAATCAAATTACCGAGCCCGCTGGGTGTGCCTCCTGCGGCATAAAACAATAAGCTCAATTGGGCAACATCAAATAAAGCTAAGCTAAACACCGGTAATAAATGATCCGTGCGGTGCATGCTGGCGCTGGCGATAATATTGATTGTGAGGTACGCCCAACTGCCCAGCTCAAAGAGTTGGGCGTGCGTGATATCCAGTAAATGCCCATCTAAACCGCTAGAGGATAACAGTACGAGGGCAAAACCAATCACCAGACGGTACAGATGGTACAAGCGTAGAACGCGCAGCCCTTGCGGCCCAGAAACAGCTAGATGGCGATCAGTCACGTGCTTTGGCACCTAAAGCGCGATGCTCAGGACTGCAAAACCACTGTTGGGCGTTGCCAGCTGTGGCGCGGTCTTCAGGTAAGTGTACATGGCAGTGCGCGCAGCACACCATGGTTTGAACAGGGGAAGGTTGTGTTGCGCTCTGGGTACGTTGATTGATACGTCGCCACAGCCAAAAAGCGCCACCGATTAGGATGGCAAATAAGATAAAACGGGGTAAACCCATCGCGATAGTCCTCGCTCACATAAATGTTGTATTCAATGTGAGCAGTGTACCTTTTTTTAACAGGTCAGGTGCCATCCTTGGCGGTCTATCGCTTTGGGTTATAGGGCTATGTTAGTCACTTGAATG
>JAAZJF010000188.1 GCA_012800475.1 Gammaproteobacteria bacterium | reverse complement strand
TGCAGCGTTTAGCACGCGTAGCGCAAGTGCAGATTAAGCAGGTCGCGGCTCAAGGTGATCAGGCGTTAGCCGAAGTGCACAGCGGTCGCGTGGATCTGATTATCGGCATTGAGCAGTCTGTGGAGCAGGGTGCGCAGTTGGATTACTTACTGCCGGCTTATACGCAGCTGCGGTATGGCTTGTGGGTGCGCAGCGGTGAGCATCGTACTCTAAAACAATGGCCTGAATTGCTTGGAATGCGCGGCACACGTGTGGTACCGCCGCAGCGCTTAATAGACTTTGATCTGCAAGCACAGCTGCTCAATTGGCCTGTGCGTACGGCCGCTGCTGTGCCGTTGGCGGTGGATCAGGTGTTGGCTGGCGAAGCAGATTATATCGTGGCCCAAGAGCAGATTATGCGTACCTATTTGCATAAACATGATCTGCAACGACGTTTTGAGTTGATGGAGCAACCGGTCGCAGTGGAAGGCTTGTATATGGCGATATCCAAGGATTCAGCCTGCAATAGCCCAGCCTTACGCGCTCGCTTAAGTAAAGCACTGAGTTCTTTAAGCTCACAATAGTTCACACCTTTTAGCGCAGGCCTTGTGGTTGGGTTTAAGCCATTATCTGCAGCCATAAAAAAGCCCAGCAGGCATTCGATGCGTGCTGGGCTGTGTTGTTGCTTAAGTGTTAGCCGCGTTGTTGCAGTGCAGCAATGCGCACTTCCAGAGGCGGGTGGCTCATAAATAAGCCTGCTAAACCATCTTTCAAACCAGCATTGATACCAAAAGCTGTGAGTGCTTTAGGCATATCAGACTCAATACCTTGTTCAGTTTGTAGGCGATGTAACGCTGCAATCATCGCACGGTTGCCTGCTAGATCAGCACCGGCTTCATCGGCGCGGAATTCGCGGCGACGTGAGAACCACATCACAATCGTGCTAGCTAATAGACCCAGCACCAGCTCAGCAAAAATAGTGGCAACAAAGTAGCCGATACCGCGACCATCTTCGTTTTTCAAAATAGCTTTATCGACGAAATCACCAAAGATACGGGCAAAGAACATCACAAAGGTGTTCACCACGCCTTGCAGCAGAGCCATGGTCACCATATCGCCATTGGCAACGTGGCCAATTTCGTGGGCCAAAACGGCTTTGACTTCATCTTGTGAGAAGCGATCAAGTAGGCCCTGGCTGACGGCGACTAAAGCACTGTTACGGTTCCAGCCCGTCGCAAAGGCGTTGGATTGGTGTGAGGGGAAAATACCCACCTCAGGCATGCCGATGCCTGCTTTTTCAGCCAGTTCAGCGACGGTTTGTACCAACCATTGCTCTTGGCGAGTGCGCGGTTGATCAATGACTTGAGTGCCTGTGCTGCGCTTAGCCATCCATTTAGAAATAAATAGCGACACCAGCGAGCCTGCAAAACCAAAGACCGCACAGAAAATCAGCAAATCACCATGGTTTTGACCGGTAAAGCGGTCAACGCCAAGTAGGCTCAGGGTGACACTGGCAATTAACAGTACGGCAATGTTAGTTGCTAAGAATAAAAAAATACGCATCATGTGCGAAAAGCTCCGAAAGTGTAAACAGGTTATCTATATAAGGGCTGCGCGAAGGCGCTTCAAGGGCAGTACTGTTGCAAACTGTGTCAGTTAGGTTGTTTTGCAATCTGCGTCACACAGAGCTTGAGTATGCCTTAAACTCAATGATTGATTATAACAAAAAGGCCAGCCTAAAAAGTAGAGGCTGGCCTGTGCATCAGCGCGTCAGTGGACCGAGTTATTGGCGATAGGTTTTTAAGAAATTACCGATACGACCAATAGCTTGTTCTAAATCATCCACGCGCGGCAAAGTGACAACACGGAAGTGATCCGGCCAAGGCCAGTTAAAGGCCGTTCCTTGCACCACCAGCAGGCGCTCTGAGAGGAGTAAGTCTAAGACAAACTTCTCATCGTTATGAATCGGGCAGATTTTAGGGTCAATCTTTGGAAACGCATACAGCGCGCCCATCGGCTTTACACAGCTGACGCCAGGAATATCATTGAGCAACTCCCAAGTGCGGTTACGTTGTTCGAGCAAACGCCCTTGAGGTAAAACTAAGTCATTGATGCTCTGGTAGCCGCCTAACGCTGTTTGAATGGCGTGCTGGGCCGGTACGTTGGCACACAAACGCATATTAGACAGAATATCCAAGCCTTCAATATAGCTGCGTGCACGATGCTTAGGTCCAGATACCGCAACCCAGCCCGAGCGAAAACCGGCCACACGGTAGGATTTTGATAAACCATTAAAGGTTAAGCACAGTACATCGGTGGCAAGTGAGGCGGTGCACACATGCACGGCGTCATCGTAGAGGATTTTGTCGTAAATCTCATCGGAGAAGACCACCAGGTTGTGCTGGCGTGCAAGCTCTAAAATATCTAGCAAGACTTCTTTGGAGTACACCGCACCCGTTGGGTTGTTGGGGTTAATCAACACAATGGCTTTAGTATTGGAGGTGATTTTTGCCCGCATATCATCGATGTCAGGAAACCAGTTGGCTTGCTCATCGCACAAGTAATGCACAGGCTTACCACCTGCCAAGCTGGTGGCGGCTGTCCATAATGGATAGTCTGGGGCAGGGATCAAGACTTCGTCATTGTTGTTGAGCAAGGCCTGCAAAGTCATAACAATCAGCTCGGACACGCCGTTGCCCAGATAAATATCTTCAACGCCGACGCCTTCAACATTCTTTTGCTGGTAGTACTGCATGATGGCTTTGCGCGCACTGAACAAACCTTTGGAATCGCTGTAACCCTGTGCCGTTGGTAAATTGCGCATCACATCCTGCAGGATTTCCTCTGGTGCTTCAAAGCCAAAGGGTGCAGGATTACCAATGTTAAGCTTAAGAATGCGCTGGCCTTCGTCCTCAAGACGCTTGGCATGTTTTAGTACAGGGCCTCGGATGTCATAACAGACGTTAGCGAGCTTGTTCGATTTGCTGAACTGCATGATGTTGAGTATCCCGATAAAATAGGTCAATAAAGGGGCGGTCTGTGAAAATGGAGCACTGTGGAGCGCGGTCAGATAATTCGCCCGTGTCCTCTATCGCTGCGCGACTTGGCAATAGGTAGAGAGGCACTTAAAGTTGCCTATCATACGACTGTGCTCGCAAAGGTGAAAGGGAGCGTGCAGCTTATAACCCCGCTTTACTTGGAGAATATGATGCAAAAGATCGAAAAAAGTCCAGAACAGTGGCGTGCAGAGTTAACCGATGATCAATTTCGTGTTTGTCGCTTGGGCGGTACTGAGCGCCCGTTTACTGGTGAATACCAATCACCTGATTTTAATGGTGTGTTTAATTGTGTGTGCTGTGGTCAGCCTTTATTTGATGCTCAGCATCAATTTGACGCCGGTTGCGGTTGGCCCAGTTATTGGCAGCCCCTAACACCGCAAGCGGTGATTGAACACACAGACAATAGCTTAGGTATGCAACGTGTGGAGGTGGTGTGTGCTGGATGTGATGCGCATTTAGGTCATGTGTTTCCCGATGGCCCCGCACCCACAGGCTTGCGCTACTGCATTAACTCTGTGGCATTAAAATTACAGCCTGCTGCTGAATAAGGGCAAGCCAATATCAACAGCATCTGCGGGTGCTGTTGATCTCTTATGATGAAAAGGAGTGCGGAGTGTCAGAGTTATTGAATGAGTTTTTGCAACGCGCCAATCAAGTTTTACAGCAAGTTGAGCCATTACTGCCTAAACCCACCGAGCCGATTGATTGGAATGAGGTGTATGCCGCCAGTTGGCAGCGGCAAGGCAATAGCAGCTTTTTTCGTCCTATCGTTTTAGGGGCGGATATTCGTTTAACGGATTTGTTAGGTGTGGAGC
>JAAZJF010000187.1 GCA_012800475.1 Gammaproteobacteria bacterium | reverse complement strand
GACCTGCCGTTATTGAGCGGCAAGCTCACCAGCGGTGAAAACTTAGTTGTCGGTTACTTTGCTCAACACCAACTCGATTCGCTCGACTCTAAAGCAAGCCCCCTACTGCACTTGCAGCGCATTGCCAAAGATGAGCGCGAGCAAGTGTTGCGTGATTTCTTAGGTGGCTTTGATTTTCGCGGTAAGCGTTGCGATGAGCCGGTGCTTAATTTCTCCGGTGGCGAAAAAGCGCGTTTAGCCTTAGCACTGATTGCGTGGGGCAAACCCAATCTGCTACTGCTCGATGAGCCCACCAACCACCTTGATCTGGAAATGCGCCACGCCTTAAGTATGGCGCTGCAAGATTTCTCCGGCGCGCTGCTGTTGGTCTCTCACGACCGTCACTTAATTAAAAGCACGGTCGATGACTTATATTTAGTTGCTGATGGCTGCGTAAAAGAGTTTGACGGCGAGCTGGAAGATTACAGTAAGTGGTTAAGTGACTACCGTTTGCGCCAACAAGCCAGCATGGCAGGCGAGGTTGTGGATAACTTTGACAAAGTTGATCGCAAAGCCCAACGCCAAGCCGCCGCTGAGATGCGTAAAAAACTTGCACCCTTACGCAAGCAAGCCGATACGCAAGAAAAACAGCTGGATAAAATCCAACATGAGTTGCAAGATTTGGAAACTGTTTTGGCCGATAACAGTCTGTATGAACAGGCACAAAAGGATCAACTCAAACAATTGCTCGGCAAGCAAAGCCAGCTCCTGCAACAGCAAGCACAACTGGAAGAAGCATGGATGGAAAGTCTAGAAGAACTGGAAGCCTTACAAAGTGAACTTGAGGCCAATATATGAATGCTGATTGGTTTGAAGAATGGGCAGTGGACTGGTTTAGCCTGTTAATTCCAGGCGCGCAAATTCTATTAATTGCCTTAGCTGCTTGGCTGTTACAACGCTTACTGGCACGCGGACTGACCAGCTTGGCAGGCCGCTACCATATGCCACCCAGTATGCTATTGCCGTTACGCGGTGCCATTCGCTGGTTGGTGATCGGCAGCGCGCTGATGATGATTCTGGAGCGCTTAGGTGTGTCCGCCAGCGTGCTATGGACCGCATTAACTGGTTTTGTGGCTGTGGCTGCGATTGCTTTTTTTGCGATTTGGAGCGTGCTGTCGAATATTTTCTGTGCTGCACTGATTTTCACCGTAGGACCCTTTCGCTTGGGCGACCGCGTTGAGGTGATGGAAAGCGCAGATAAGCCCGGCGTTAAAGGTCGTGTAGTCACAATTAACGTGTTTTACACCACCCTTGAAGACCTAACTGAAGGCCATGAAGGGGCCTTACTGCAAATCCCCAATAGCTTATTTTTCCAAAAAGTCATCCGCCGCTGGCGTGGGCCAGAACTTCCTCCACCTGCTGAGAAATAACCCCTATGGAATGGCTCTCAAACCCAGAAATCTGGATCGCATTTTTCACCCTCACGGCATTAGAAATTGTGCTGGGAATCGATAATATTATTTTTATTTCGATTCTCGTCAGCCGTCTACCTGCGCATCAACAAGCTAAGGGACGCTTCTTTGGTCTTGCGCTGGCGATGGGTACACGGATTCTTTTGTTACTGTCGATCACTTGGGTGATGCGTCTCACCGCCGAACTCTTTGTGGTGTTCGAGCATGGCGTATCGGGCCGTGATTTAATTCTGTTTTTTGGTGGTTTATTTCTCTTATTTAAGAGCACAGTGGAAATCTGGCACAGCGTTGAAGGTGCAGAAGAGGCCCAGCATCAGTCCGGTGTTAAAGCTGGTTTTATGGGGGTGATCTTACAGATCGCGGTGATTGATATTATTTTCTCACTGGATTCGGTCATTACTGCCGTGGGTTTAGTGCAGCATGTTCCGGTGATGATTGCGGCGATTATGATCTCCATCATGGTCATGATGCTGGCTGCGGGCACTATTAGTGCCTTTATTGACAAGCACCCATCCTTAAAAGTGTTGGCTTTATCGTTTTTGATTGTCGTGGGTACTTTACTTATCGCTGAAGCTTTTGGCGTGCATGTGCCAAAAGGCTATATTTACTTTGCCATGGCGTTTTCGTTAGGCGTGGAAGCGCTAAATATTAAGATGCGTACAGCCAAGCAACGCTTAAAAAACGCGCCTGCGCAGGTGAAAAATGATCAACACGAAACCTAATATCTAACGTCACACACAGTACTGCAGCGCTTAAAAACCGCTGCAGTCTTGCCTAGGAGCAACTCAATGCGCGTCTGGATTGATGCCGATGCCTGCCCACGTTTAGCCCGTGACCAGGTGATTAAATTCGCTTTAAAACGTCATTTCTCAGTTATTTTAGTCGCTGGCCAAGCCCAGCCACGACCTAACTTTGCCTGTGTACAACTGATTGTTGTGCCCAGCGGCCCTGATGCGGCAGATGACTATATTGTCGAGAATGCTCAAGCTGATGAACTGGTGATTTGCAGCGATATTCCGCTGGCTGATCG
>JAAZJF010000186.1 GCA_012800475.1 Gammaproteobacteria bacterium | reverse complement strand
GGGTATTGTGCATCTAACACTGCCATCTCACGATCACGACTGACTTTCGCTAAAATCGATGCGGCAGAAATCTCTGCCACTAAACCATCGCCCTGCACGATCGCCTCAGCCGCCATCGGCAAGTGCGGGCAACGATTACCATCAATCAAAGCTAAATCAGGCTGTATCGCCAAGCCAGCCACAGCACGCTGCATAGCGAGCATGGTGGCTTGCAGGATATTAAGACGATCAATTTCGTCCACATCCGCCCGTGCGATGCACCAAGCTAAGGCTTTTTCTTGGATTTCAACAAATAACGCTTCACGTTTTTTCTCAGTGAGTTTTTTTGAATCATTGAGCCCAGCAATAGGTCGCAACGGATCCAGAATGACTGCAGCGGTGACAACCGGGCCACACAGTGGGCCGCGCCCGACTTCATCAACTCCCGCGACCAATTGAGCTGGTCTCGATTGCTCCAGCAGATCAAGTTGCATCGACACGACCCACCAACTGTAAAACACCCTGCGCCGCACGCTCTGAGGCGTCACAACGCAACGATTCATGCAGTTGCGCAAAGCGCTGCACTTGCTCGGAACCATCACGCAATTGCGCCAGTACAGCCTCGCCTAACGCCTGGGGAGTGGCTGCATCTTGAATAAACTCAGGCACCAACAGCGCATTAGCCAATAAATTAGGCAGTGCAATGTAGGGGCTTTTCATCATTTTTTTCAGGATCCAATGACTTACTGGCGCTAACTTGTAGGCCACTACCATTGGTTTTTTAAACAACATGGCTTCTAAAGTTGCCGTACCTGAAGCGATCAATACCGCATCACAGGCTTGCAGCGCAGCTTGAGATTGGCCATCTAAAATCTCAATCGGCAAATTGGGCATATCCGCTAAAATAGCCTGCAACTGCTCACGGCGTGCGGCATTGGCAGCCGGTATCACAAATCGTAAATGCGGTTTTTCAGCTAATAGATAACGTGCTGTCTCAACAAACAGCGCACCCAACTTAGCAACTTCACCACCACGACTGCCCGGCAACAAGGCCACTACTTGTGCATCTACAGGCAAACCCAGCTGTTTGCGAGCCGGTGCTTGTTCGTGCTGCATGGCAATGCTATCGGCCAAAGGATGACCCACAAACAACACCGGCACCTGATGTTCTTCATAAAACTGCGCTTCAAACGGCAGCAAGGTCAGCATCAAATCACAACCTTGACGAATTTTAAGCACACGTTTTTGTCGCCATGCCCACACCGAGGGGCTGACGTAATGCACGGTTTTAATCCCAGCGGCACGCAGTTGCAGTTCAATATTGAGGTTAAAATCAGGCGCATCAATGCCGATAAACACATCTGGCTGCTGCTCTTTAAGGGTAGCGATCAAGTGTTTACGGCGCTTGAGTAACTCAGGCAAACGCCCCAGCACTTCCACCAACCCCATAATGGCTAAACGCTCCATTGGAAAATAGGAGGTTAAGCCTTGTGCTTGCATCAACGGTCCGCCCACCCCGATAAACTCAACCTGAGGATGGTGCTTGCGCAGCGCTTGCATTAAACCTGCGCCTAGAATGTCGCCTGAAGCTTCACCTGCAACTAAGGCAACTTTAAGCGGGCGCAGGGTTGGGCTCGTCATCAGCGAGTAATACCGCGTGATGCTGTACGAATCGACTCACAAAACAAGGCCACTTCTGGGTGTTGTTGTTCGCTATCAACGAGCTTCGCCAAAGCATCATCTACGGTTAAACCTTGGCGGTACACAGTTTTATAGGCACGGCGTAACGCTTGAATGGCCTCATCCGAAAAACCACGACGGCGCATGCCTTCAAAGTTCATGCTGCGTGCTTCTGCAGGATTACCCGCAGCAGTAATAAAGGCTGGAATATCTTTACCCACTGCTGTACCCATCGCCGTAAAGCTGTGTGCACCAATGTGACAATACTGATGGACTAAAGTGTAGCCCGATAAAATCGCCCAATCATCAACGTGCACATGCCCTGCTAAGGCGGTGTTATTGACCAAAATACAATGGTTACCAATCACGCTGTCATGACCAATATGTGCATAAGCCATAATGAGGTTATGATCGCCAATGGTCGTTTCTGAGCGGTCTTGAACCGTACCCCGGTGAATGGTAACGCCTTCACGGATCACGTTATGATCACCGATGACTAAACGCGTCGCCTCACCTTGGTACTTTAAATCAGGCGTGTCTTCACCCACGGATGAAAACTGATAAATATGGTTATTGCGGCCAATCCGAGTTGGGCCTTTGATCACCACATGTGATGCAATAATTGATCCTGCGCCAATTTCAACCTCTGGACCAATAATCGTCCAGGGTCCGACAGTCACATCATCCGCAAGCCGAGCTGACGGATCAATAATGGCCAGAGGATCAATTAAACTCATAGCTTGCGTTCCGCACAAATAATTTCAGCAGAGCACACTGTTACATCGCCCACACTGGCTTGGCAATTAAACTTCCAAATGCCGCGCTTAGCACTTAAAAAGGTGGCTTTAAGATCCAAGCGATCGCCTGGTACAACCGGCTGACGAAAGCGTAATTTATCGGAACCGACAAAATAATACAGCGTGCCATCTTCAGGTGATGCATCCATGATTTTAAAGCCCAATACACCTGCTGCTTGCGCCATGGCTTCAATAATCAACACACCCGGCATAATGGGGTGCTGTGGAAAGTGTCCATTAAAAAAAGGCTCATTAATGCTTACGTTTTTATAAGCATGAATCGTCTTCTGCTCTAAATCAATCGCCGCCACACGATCCACCAACAAAAACGGATAGCGGTGTGGGAGTAGTTGACGAATTTCGTTGATGTCCATCATATATAAAAGCCTTGATCAAATAAGTGCGGCTGTGAATACCATATACACACACCTAACACCTGCAACTGAGTGGCACTTAATACGCTAAATTAAAGCTGTTTTAGCTAAAAAAGCCGATAAAGAATCAGATGATGCATTTATATCCGCAGTCACTTTTGGATATGTTTTTCTAACGCGCGTAAACGCTTGGCCATGCCATCCAATTGACGAAAACGTACGGCGTTTTTCTTCCAGTCTGCAGCAGGCTGCATGGCTGTGCCTGACGAATAAGCGCCAGGTTCGCTAATGGAGTGCGTGACCATAGTCATACCAGTAATAAATACGCCATCACAAATATCAATATGACCCACTAAACCCACGCCACCGGCCAACATACAGTTGCGGCCAATTTTAGCGCTGCCCGAAATACCGACACAGGCCGCTACGGCTGAGTTATCACCAATGTGCACATTATGGGCAATCTGGATTTGGTTATCTAATTTAACGCCATTGCCAATTAAGGTATCGGTCAATGCACCACGGTCAATCGTGGTATTGGCACCAATTTCGACATCATCACCGATGGTCACTCCACCAATTTGCGCAATTTTATGCCACGCACCTTGATGATTAGCAAAACCAAAACCTTCACCACCAATCACAGCTCCGGATTGAATCACAACCCGCGCACCCACAGTTACATCGTGGTACAGAGTGACCCGTGCTAATAAGCGCCCGCCTTCTGCAATGCGCGTACGCGCACCAATAAAGCACTGAGCACCAATGATGACACCCGCACCAATCACTGCATGCTCATCAATCACTGCACCAGGCCCGATGCACGCAGTCGAATCAATTAAAGCACTGTCCGCCACTACAGCAGTAGGATGGATACCTGCTGGCGGTTGCGGCGTGCGATCAAAATAATGCGACAGCTTGGCATACGCCAAATAAGGATCAGCTGCGACTAAACAATCACCTGCATAGTCGGCGGCATCGCTGGCGGACAATAAAACAGCGCCGGCCTGCGTATGCTCCAATTGTTTGCGGTAATGGGCATTGGCAAGGAAGGTTAATTGGTGCTCAGTGGCCTCTTGCAAAGTGCTAAGGCCAGCAATGATTTTATCGCCATTGCCACGCAGCTCAGCGCCGAGGATGTCGGCTAACTGAGCTAAAGTAAATTGTATCTTTTTCATATTAACGTGACTGATTCATGCGCTCAATAACACGCAGCGTAATATCAAGCTGTGGCTTTACATCCACAACCGAGCCACGCTCAAGCACGATATCGTAGTTGCCGCCCTTCAGAACGTCTTCAACTGCTTTATCCAGCTTAGGCTTAAGCTTATCGAGCATCTCACGGTCAGCTGAAGCTTTAGCTTCGTTTAGATCGTTTGACTGGCTCTGAAAATCACGTGCTTTTTGCTTAAACTCAAGCTCTAAACGCTCAAGCTCAGCTTGCTGCATACGCTCGCCATCTTTCATCAGACGGTCTTGAATACGCTTGGCATCGCTTTCTAACGTTTTGAGCTTATTGAGTTGTGGACCAAATTTCTTTTCTGCATCCACAGCATATTTTTTTGCTGCATCAGATTCTAAAAGTGCCATTTGATAGTTCAGGACAGCAATTTTGATGTCTGCAAGCGCAGGTCCACTGATTAAAGCGGTTGTCAGTAAAACAAGTTGGGTTAATTTACGCACACTACACTCCTAGAAAACTATGATTGACGCCATGAATATCTAAATTAGAACGTTTGTCCAAGCGAGAATTGGAATACTTGCGTATCCGCATTGTCAGGCTTTTTAATGGGTGCACCTAAACTAAAGCTTAAAGGTCCGAGTGCTGTAACCCAAGTTAAACCCACACCCACTGAGCTGGCTAAGTTATCGTACTTAATACCGCAGCCTGCCTCATTACGAGACTTTTGTGCTGAACTGCAATGGGTATCAAACACATTACCCACATCCCAGAACAAAACAGTGCGCAAGGAACGCTGATCTTTGACAAAAGGCATAGGGAATAATAATTCAACACCACCCTGGATCAGCACGTTACCACCAAAGGGCAAAGGCTTTTGATCTGGGTCGTTCTTACTTGGCGTACTGCGCGGACCTAAACTGCTGTCTTTAAAACCACGCACGGAGTTAAAGCCACCCGCGTAATAGTTCTCATAAAACGGCAACTCTGAAGTCGAGCCATAGCTTTCTGCATAACCCAGATCCGTATGGAAACGCAGGGTATAATTACTGCTTAGGGGTGCAAAAATCTGACCGCTATAATCTAAACGATAAAAGGATAAATCACTGCCCGGTATGGTTGACTCTAAAACCAAACTTTGTGAATGACCGCGTGTTGCCATCAAACCACGGTTAAGCGTTGATTCAGACCAGCCTGCCGAAGCTTTAAAGTTGGTGTAGTTTTTACCTTCTTTATCAATAAACTCCATGATTTCTTCAACGGTGTAACTACCGGTTTTCAACTTATCTTGTTGCGCGCTTAAGCCAAAATTCAAACGCGATGTTTCACTGATCGGGTAACCGACGTTAACACCACCGCCCAAACTGTCAACAGAATAGCTGGATACATCATAATCAAGCTTGTCATAGTCCGTCGCACGGTAGAAAGCATTATAACCTAAACTCACGCCATCAACTGTCCAGTAGGGATCAACAAAGCTGAAGTTATAGTTACTCTGATAGTCACTGCGGGTTAAGCCTAAGCTGACTTTATTACCGGTGCCTAAGAAGTTACTTTGGCTGATCGAGCCGCCTAAAATCAAACCGGCGTTTTGCGCAAAACCAACACTGGCGGTAATCGAGCCCGACGGCTGCTCTTCTACGCTGTAGTTGACGTCAATTTGGTCATCGGTGCCTGGCACTTGCGGTGTTTCAACGTTCACTTCTTTGAAATAGCCCAGACGCTCTAAGCGCGTTTTAGACTGATCAATTAAATACGTCGATGCCCAACCGCCTTCCATTTGACGCATTTCACGACGTAATACTTCATCGGCAGTCTTAGTGTTACCACGGAAGTTGATGCGGTTCACATAGGCACGTTTACCCGGATCCACTGCATAAGTCAGCGAGACCGTGTTGTCTTCATCATGGGTCTCAGGGATGCCGTTGACGTTAGCAAAGGTATAGCCTTCGTTACCTAAACGTCGGGTAATCAACTCAGAGGTTGTGGTCATCACCTTACGTGAAAAGACCTGACCTTCACGGGATAATAATAAGGCGTTAATTTCTTCTTCAGGGACTTTCAAGTCACCTGCAAGCTTAACGTCACGAATCGTGAACTGCTCACCTTCATCGACGTTAACCGTAATGTAGACGTGTTTTTTATCGGGCGTGATGGACACTTGCGTCGAGGTTATATCCATATTGATATAACCACGGTCAAAGTAATACGAGCGCAAACGCTCTAAGTCACCTGAGAGTTTTTCACGTGCGTATTTATCATCATTACGGAAAAAAGATAACCAGTTCTTAGTTTTCAGCTCAAATAAATCAGTGAGATCCTGATCTTTAAAAACTTTATTGCCCACCACATTAATGTGCTGAATGGAGGCTACTGAGCCCTCAGTCACCTTAATTTTCAATGCTACGCGGTTACGCGGTTGTGGGATCACTTCAGCTTCAATATTGGCTGAGTAACGACCTTGCGCCACATACTGGCGCTGCAGCTCATTACGTACGCCTTCTAAAGTGGCCTGCTGGAAAATCTCGCCTTCAGCTAAACCCGACTGTTTTAAGCCTTTGAGCAGATCATCTTTACTGATGACCTTATTACCCTCAATGTCTAAACTGGAAATTGAAGGACGCTCAAGCAAGGTCACAATCAACACATCGCCTTCGCGACTGAGTTGAATATCTTCAAAAAAGCCTGTTTTAAAGAGTGCGCGCGTGGCATCAGCTAAGCGGCGTTCGTCAACCGACTCGCCAACGTTCAATGGTAAGGCACCAAACACACTGCCAGCCGATACACGCTGTAAACCGTTGACACGGATATCAGAGACAGTAAAAGGCGCAGCATGAGCTTCAGATAAAATAAGTGCGGATATCACCGCAGGTAGTAGCAGACGTTTCATGCGAACCTTTCTATTTCAACGATATATATAAAATCCACTGCAATGCAGTAAATCAGTATGTTTACAAACGCGCTAAAT
>JAAZJF010000185.1 GCA_012800475.1 Gammaproteobacteria bacterium | reverse complement strand
GAGGGAGTTAGCCCAGTCAATTTGCATAACCTCTGATGGAGTGCAGCGCACCCCATCAAGTCTGTGTATTACCTAGGAAACCCCCACTTCTAAAGTGGCGGGTAGTTCATTAAATCCGTAATCAAAGCGCGCGTTGTGGGCGACAAATACACAGTCGCGCAATTGCTCTTCCAGCGTATCCGCTATGCAGGCAAAGGAGGGCGCGGCAGCGACCATGGCGTTGGAAATGCCGGTCAATTGCTCGATAAAAGACGAGATACGAACCTCCGGATTGAGCAGCGTTTGCCACTCACCCACGACCTCGCCCGCACGCCAAAAGCGGATGCCGATTTCAGTTATGCGGTCACGGGATGAATTGCCACCAGTGGTTTCTATATCGAGAAATGCAAAAGTGGTGTGTTCGAGGTGGTTGTTTTTGGAGGCCATGAAACCATCCTGATGCAGTAGTCAGCGCGTCGTCTTAGGTATCGCAAAGTTAATATTCTATAGGGCGATGTCTAAAAGATCATAAAAATAATGAGGGCTTTTTTCCAGTTAATAAACCTAGGTTTTTAGCATGAGCGTGTTTGTTGTTCTCATACAGAGCATTGATTTCACGTTTTAATTGCGCCATGTTGTCCAGCGTTCTCAGCCGCAAATGCGGGTGTTATATTTTATAGCGGACCTTTGTCAGCTATGGTGCATTGTAGTGGTGCGGATTAGGGTATAGCCATGAGCGTCACGACAGTGCGTCTTCAGTTAGAAGTTGAGTCGCATTTTGCAACCATTGCTAGCAAACTTTACAGTCAAAAAATTGCTGGCATGCACATATGTATAGCAGCACATTAAATCGGAATACCGCAGGCTTGGACGGCTGTTTTCTGCGCGAGTGCTGTGCACTGTGAAACTTTCCCGGCGCCTGTACCCAGAGTTTCGCAAGCACAATATGGACGCGCTGATCGAGCGTCACGGTTTGGCTCAAGTGCAGCGGCATCGCGCCATGGGCGATGTGTGTGCAATGCTCGAATTTTTCACCCATGCGCTGGCCGAGAAAGGCGCTGCGCAACTGGAGGAGTCCATTGCCGCCCTGCTACAAAGACCGAGCACTCCGTCTCACCTGCCGCTGGACACCCTGAAGAATTTACCGCGTGGCCCGGGGGTGTATCGATTTTATGGCGAAAACGATGCGCTGCTGTATGTGGGCAAGAGCATCAATATTGCACAGCGCGTGGCTTCGCATTTTTCCGGTGATCACAACAGCAGTCGCGGCGTGCGCATGTCTGAAAGCCTGCGTCGAGTCGAATACACAGAAACTGCTGGCGAGCTCGGTGCATTGTTGCTGGAGCTGCGACAAATTAAAACGCTCAAGCCACTGTTCAACCGCCGATCCCGCGCGGCGAAAAACCTCGTAAGTATCGAGCTGGTGCCAAACGATGACGGCTACCTGCAGGCACAAGTGGTGCGGGAAATAGAGCTGCATCGACTCGCCAATTATTTTGGCCTGTTTCGCAGCAAGCGTGATGCAGAGCGTGCCTTAAGCGACATTGCCGCAAAAAACGATCTGTGTAACTTACTGCTAGGCCTTGAGCCGCAGCGCAATGGCCCCTGTTTTCAGCGCGCGCTGGGGCGCTGCCAAGGTGCCTGCGATGGAGGCGAAGACGTGATTCACTACAATCTAAGGATGCAGATTGCCTTTCACCAGTTGCGCTTGCAAACCTGGCCTTGGCAGGGTCCGGTCGCGATTGTCGAGCGGCGGGATGATGGGGCGCAACCTGATATTTTGGTGATCTACAATTGGATCCACGTCACCACAGTGCACGACGAACACGCACTCTACGACCTATCACTGCGCGGCCAGTCTGTCACCTTTGACTTGGACTCTTATAAGTTACTGGTCAAGGCACTGATGAACAGCACCGATACACGGCATTCTCTGATCGAGCTGCCTGAAGTGGGTGCGCCGGAGGTGGTGCTGTCCTGATTTTTAGTGAGTTTAAAATCAATGAGTTTATGCTTAGGTTGGCACACTGGATTTGAGTCGGCGCTGGCTGGCTTAACATCAAGCCCTCATTATTTGCGATTGTTTGACCTACGACATCCAAAGCTCCTATGACTCCAGTTTTGAGAAAACCACGATGATTCATTTAGACTTCCATTTAGCATAACG
>JAAZJF010000027.1 GCA_012800475.1 Gammaproteobacteria bacterium | reverse complement strand
GTGGTGTCAGGTCGCGGCGCAATAATAAAGTGGTTTCACCGCGCAATAATGGGCGGCAGGTGTCGGATAGGCGTAAGCCACCGAAGCCTTCAACATCCACATCAATTAAGTTGCGTGCTACCAACTGACGAAACAACGAGCGCCACTGATGATCATTGAGTGCTTTACCAATCCCAAATACGCTTAAGTGTTGATGCCCGAGTGCGCGCACTCGATCATTTTCACGGCCTTGTAAGACGTCAGATAAATAGCCGACGCCATAGCGTTGTCCAGTGCGGTGAATAGCAGATAAGGCTTGGCGTGCGGCGTTGGTAGCATCCCATGTTTCGATGGTGTCGATGCAGTTGTCACAGTGCCCGCAAGGCTGCGGCATTTCTTCATCAAAATAGGCCAACAGCGCTTGGCGGCGGCAGCGGGTTTCTTCACACAGGGCCAGCATCGCTTCAAGCTTGTGCTGTTCAACACGCTTATGGCGCTCATCGCCTTCAGAATTGCTGAGCATTTGTTTGAGCATCAGCACATCTTGCAGGCCATAGACCATCCAAGCATCAGCCGGTAAGCCATCACGCCCAGCACGGCCAGTTTCTTGGTAGTAGGCTTCGAGCGATTTAGGTAAATCTAGGTGCGCCACAAAACGCACATTGGATTTATCAATGCCCATACCAAACGCAATGGTCGCCACCATGATTAAACCTTCTTCATTAAGAAAGCGTTGTTGGTGGCGGGCGCGAATATCATTATCCAGTCCGGCGTGATAAGGCAGGGCGGGTATACCTTTACTGCTTAAAAATTCAGCAGTGGACTCCACGCTTTTGCGCGATAAGCAGTACACAATACCGGCGTCACCTTTGCGCTGGGCTAAAAAATCCAGCAGCTGTTTACGCGGGTTGTTTTTGGGGGTAATACGGTAAAAAATATTAGGGCGATCAAAGCTCGATAGAAAACATTCGGCCTGTTGTAAATGCAAACGCTGAATGATCTCTTCGCGGGTGCGCTTATCGGCCGTCGCGGTTAAAGCAATGCGCGGTACATTGGGAAATAACTCGGCTAATTGGCCCAGCTGTAAATATTCTGGGCGAAAATCATGTCCCCATTGCGACACACAGTGCGCTTCATCAATGGCAAATAAGCGAATCGGCAAATGCTGCAAAAAGGCAAGCATGCGCGGCTGCACTAAGCGCTCAGGTGCCAGATACAGTAATTTAATGTCACCACGGCGCAAACGGTCAGCGATTTCGCGTTGCTCGTCATGGCTCAGAGATGAGTTTAATGCCGCCGCCGAGACCCCCAGCTCTTCTAAGCTGGCCACTTGGTCTTGCATCAGAGCAATTAAAGGGGATACCACAACGGTGAGACCGTCCAATAACAGTGCTGGCAGTTGATAACATAAAGATTTACCACCGCCGGTCGGCATCAATACCAGAGCATCGTCGCCATTGCAGATACGTTCAATAATTGCCGACTGATGACCGCGAAACGCATCGTAGCCAAAAACACTTTTTAGCGTCTGTAACGCCTGATTATGCATGCCATTCTCCAAATCCAGCTGGGCATTATACGCGTTAATCAGTTTAGTTCTTAATCTTTAGCTGTCCAGAGGGGCAACATTGCGCCAATCCCTAGCTGTTATTGCAGAGCTGGACTACAATCGATGCTCAATTCTTTTCTAATGGTAATCACGCATGTCTCTCGTTGACCAACAGACCCGCCTGCAAGCTTTCCTCGATGCTGACGAACTGCATGACGAGGCGCTTGATTATATCGCTGCCCATGGTTATCTCACGGCACTCTCTATTTGCCCTGAAGTGGTGCCAGCTGAAGAATGGATTGCAGAATTATTTGCTGAACCACCGCATTACCGTGACGCCACTGAAGAAGCAGATATTACTGCGGGACTTGTGCAGTTAAAGGCACAGATTCAGCGTCAGCTGGCCAGCGATGATGATATGGAGCTGCCTTGTGAGCTGGATCTCGGCACAGAGCCGGATGATTCTGATTTGCGCGGCTGGTGTGTCGGTTTTATGGAAGGCATTTTCTTGCGTGAAGAAGTGTGGTTTGAAGACGCTGAAGATGAAGTCAGTGAGCTGTTGTTACCGATTATGGTGGCCTCGGGTTTATTTGATGAGCAACCTGATTTTGCTGAAATTGCCAAAGACTACGATTTAGTCGACAGCATGGTTGAGCAAATTCCAGAAGTGCTCACCGCGTTGTTCTTGCTGTGCCAAGCGCCCGATGAAAAGCCTGTACTGCTAAAATCGCGTAAAAAATAGGCTGCCATGCTTGAGCCACAGCAGCGGCAAACGCGCAATCGGGTTTGGCGTTATGTGCTGTTTGCTTGTGGCTGTCTGAGTGTGGTTTTGGGCGTGATTGGTATTTTTTTACCCGTGTTGCCTACCACACCTTTTTTATTGTTAGCGGCGGCGTGTTTTGCCCGCAGTTCACAACGCTTTTATCTCTGGCTGGTACTGCACCCGCGTCTTGGGCCTTGGGTGCGTGACTATTTAGAGGGTCAAGGCATACCGCGTAAAGGTAAAGTTTGGACGCTGATTTTGATGTGGAGCAGCATCAGCTTTTCGATCTGGATTGTGCCCTTGCTGTGGGTGCGAGTGTTTATGTTGATCAGCGCCGTCTGTGTAACGATCTATATTCTTAAACAAAAAACCCGAGCCTTATAGCGCACACCCTTAAACAGTCGATCGGCTTAATCCAGCGGGCTCACTCCACAGGTATTGAGCATGTCGCACAGACGAATCAAGGGTAAACCGACTAAGCTTGTCGCATCGCTGCCTTCGGTGGCTTGAAATAAGCTCACGCCTAAACCTTCAGATTTAAAACTTCCAGCACAATCAAAAGGTTGCTCTAGGTCGATATAACGCTGGATATGCGCGGCACTCAGGTTGCGAAAATGGACGCTAAAAGGCACTACATCAACTTGTTCAATGCCCGTGCGCGTATCCAATACAGCTATACCGGTTAAAAATACCACGCTGCGTCCGCTTGCAGCGCTGAGTTGGCGTGCAGCACCTTCGGCGTGCAAGGGTTTGCCAATGATGTGTCCATCGAGTACGGCCACTTGATCAGAGCCAATAATCACATGCGCAGGATAATGCACTGCCAGTTCACGGGCTTTACTCAGTGCTAAGCGCTGTACTAAGGCGTGCGGCGACTCGCCGGCCTGTGGCGTTTCATCGATCTCTGGGCTGTGGCACGTAAAAGGCAGTTGCAGGCGTGCGAGTAATTCACGGCGATAACTTGAGCTGGAGGCCAGCACTAGGGGTGGTCTATTGGATGGCATATCGACTCCTAAATAAGTGCGCTAGTTTAACGCAACTGTGCAAGGGGCGCTGTCGGCACGCACAGGATCGGTTATACTCTGCCAATTCGAGTAACAACCGCTGTGCAACAGTTTATTTGCTCACCGAGCGCAATGACGACTGCTCGCTGTTGCCGCACCCATGTTGAGGGCTTTGTATGTTTGACAATTTATCCGATCGCCTCGCGCAAACGCTACGCCATGTCACTGGTAAAGCGCGTTTAACCGAAGACAATATCAAAGACACCTTACGTGAAGTGCGCATGGCGTTGCTTGAGGCCGATGTGGCTTTGCCGGTGGTTAAAGACTTTGTTAATGCTGTACGTGATCGCGCAGTTGGGGTGGAAGTATCGCGCAG
>JAAZJF010000184.1 GCA_012800475.1 Gammaproteobacteria bacterium | reverse complement strand
GATTGCGCTGAGTATTTTCATCTCGCGCTCACGTACAGGCCGCGCCTGCCGCGCGTGTTCTGAAGATATTAAAATGACTGGGCTGCTGGGTATTAACAGCAATGCCATTATTGGTATCACCTTTGTGATTGGTGCCATGCTGGCTGCCGTCGCTGGTGTGCTATTGAGCTTGTATTACGGTGTAGTCAACCCCTACATCGGCTTTATGGCCGGCCTCAAAGCCTTTACTGCTGCAGTTTTAGGGGGCATTGGCAGTATTCCTGGCGCGGTGCTCGGGGGTTTAGTATTGGGCGTCACAGAAGCTATGACCTCAGGTTACTTCAGTAGCCAATATAAAGATGCCGTAGCTTTTGCACTGTTAATTCTTATTCTGTTATTTCGTCCGACCGGTATTTTAGGGCGACCAGAAGTGGAGAAAGTGTAATGCGCTTATATATTAAATCAGCGATTTTTTCCGCTATTGTCGTCTTAATTCTCAGCGCTATTTTGCTGGGTGTACGTTTAACCCAAGTGGGTACTGAGCTCACATTAGTCGGTGCAGATGCAGATGTGTTGTGGAAAGTTGGCGCAGCCACTGTGTTGATTTTTTTATATAACTTATTTCGTGATCCGATTGAACGCGTGCTCGGTTTAATTCCTAAACCTACACTCTCGCCAGGTCTGCGCGATTTGAGTCAACGCCAATTTATACAGCGTCTACTTTGGTGCTTTATTATTGCTGGCGCGCTGATTTTCCCGTTTTTAGGTTCACGCAGCCAAATTGACTTAGCTACATTAGTGCTCATTTACGTGATGCTCGGCTTGGGTCTCAATATTGTCGTCGGTTTAGCCGGACTGCTGGATTTGGGCTATGTCGGCTTTTACGCGGTGGGCGCTTACACCTATGCCATGCTCGCGCAGTATTTTGGTATTGGTTTTTGGACAGGGCTCGTTGCTGCCGGCATTATGGCGGCGTTTTTTGGTTTTATTTTAGGCTTTCCGGTGCTGCGTTTACGCGGTGACTATTTAGCCATTGTGACCTTGGGTTTTGGCGAAATCATTCGTATTTTACTCAACAACCTCACTGATATAACCGGTGGTCCGCGCGGCATTGGCAGCATCCCTAAACCCACTTTATTCGATTTAGAGTTCAGTCGGCGCGCCAGCGAAGGCTCACAAACCTTCCATGAGTTTTTTGGTATTGCTTTTAACTCCAACCATCGCGTGATGTTTTTATACTTACTCGCATTGGTCTTGGTATTGATCACGGTGTTTGTCATCAATCGCTTGATTCGTATGCCCATTGGCCGTGCTTGGGAAGCCATGCGTGAGGATGAAATTGCTTGCCGAGCGCTGGGCATGAACCCCACCAATATTAAGCTGAGCGCCTTTACAATTGGCGCAACCTTTGCTGGTTTTGCCGGCAGCTTCTTTGCCGCACGCCAAGGCTTTATCAGTCCAGAATCTTTCACCTTTATTGAATCAGCTATTATTTTGGCGATTGTGGTACTGGGCGGTATGGGCTCACAAATCGGCGTGATCCTCGCCGCGATTGTGATGACAGTCCTTCCAGAAATGGCGCGCGAATTTAATGAGTACCGCATGTTGCTGTTTGGCTTGATGATGGTATTGATGATGATCTGGCGACCACAAGGCTTGTTGCCGATGAAACGTACCCATGTGGAGTTACCCTCATGACTCACATTTTAGAGGTCAGCGACCTCAGCATGCGCTTTGGCGGTTTGCTCGCCGTTAACGGTGTTGGACTGACGATTAAACAAGGTCAAATCGTTTCAATGATTGGCCCTAACGGTGCAGGTAAAACCACTGTTTTTAACTGTTTAACCGGTTTTTATCAGCCTACGGGCGGTAAGATCACCTTTGCCGGCGAGCCTATTCAAGGCTTGCCCGGTTATAAAATTGCACGCAAAGGTATGATTCGCACCTTTCAGCATGTGCGCTTATTTAAAGAAATGACCGCGCTGGAGAACTTGCTCGTAGCGCAGCATCAACATTTGAACAATGGCTTATTGGCAGGATTATTTAAAACGCCCAGCTACCGCAAAGCTGAGCAAGAGGCCTTAGATAACGCCGTGTATTGGTTAAAAAAGGTGCGCCTTATTGATGATGCCAACCGTGAAGCAGGCACTTTAGCTTACGGTCAGCAGCGCCGCCTTGAAATTGCGCGCTGTATGGTCACGCGCCCTTCACTGCTGATGCTCGACGAGCCTGCAGCGGGCTTAAACCCCAGTGAAACATTGGAGCTTAAGCAATTGATCCTCGATTTACGCGACAACCACGCCATCAGTGTTTTATTGATTGAGCATGATACGAAATTAGTCATGGAAATCTCAGACCATATTGTGGTCATCAATCAAGGCACGCCACTGGCCTCAGGCACAGCTGAACAAGTACGCAATAATCCTGCAGTGATTAAAGCCTACTTAGGAGAAGAATAAACATGCTGGTCATGAACAATATCTGCACCTATTACGGCAAAATCCAGGCCTTGCACGATGTATCAATCAAGGTGAATCGCGGCGAAATCGTCACTTTAATTGGGGCCAATGGTGCGGGTAAAACCACATTAATGATGACCCTGTGCGGCGATCCACAAGCTGCCAGCGGCGAGATCATTTATGAAGGCCAACACTTGCGCGGCAAGACCACAGCGCAAATTATGCGCATGGGCATGGCCATTGTACCTGAAGGTCGCCGTGTATTTTCGCGCCTCACCGTGGAAGAAAACCTCGCTATGGGCGCTTTTTTCTGTGATGACAAGCAGGTACGCGAAGAACGTTTAGATCGAGTGCTTTCTTTGTTTCCACGCCTACATGAGCGCTTTCAGCAACGCGCTGGCACCATGAGCGGCGGTGAACAACAAATGTTAGCCATTGGCCGCGCCTT
>JAAZJF010000026.1 GCA_012800475.1 Gammaproteobacteria bacterium | reverse complement strand
TTGTGGAGGCTTGCGTCATTCTCGGTTTGACCGAGTTGCAGCCTGTGAAACAAGAAGCATCGCCCTTTAAGGGCGGTGAGAAGTCACCACCCTGTTGACCTATAAGATCTTCTTAAATACCGCTGTGTAATGCACACAGCGGTATTTTTTTGTCTGGCTTAAAGCTTTAATAAGTTAGCGACGTAATCGGCATCTTTATCGCCACGACCCGATAAGTTAATCAAGATCGTCTGATCAGCTGACAGTGTCGGTGCTTTGCGCATCGCCCAAGCCACTGCGTGTGCGCTTTCCAGTGCCGGAATAATGCCCTCGACGCGTGATAAACGCATAAATGCATCTAAGCATTCTTGGTCACTGACATGATCGTATTGCACGCGGCCTAAGTCTTTGAGGTAGCTGTGCTGCGGGCCGACACCTGGGTAGTCTAAGCCTGAGGCAATGGAATGCACTGCTGCAGGGTTGCCTTGTGCATCTTCCAATACATAACAGGCCATGCCGTGTAAGTGCCCTGGCTTGCCTTTAGTTAAGGTGGCTGAATGACGCTGCGTCTCAACACCTTCGCCGCCGGGCTCGACACCCACTAATTGCACGCTCTGATCGTTAAGGAAAGCCGTGAACATACCAATAGAGTTGGAGCCACCACCCACGCAGGCAGTCACATAATCAGGCAGGCGCTGGTGACGCTCTAAAAACTGTTGACGCGCTTCCTTACCAATAATGGATTGAAAGTCACGTACCATTTTCGGAAAAGGATGTGGGCCGACTACTGAACCAATCGCGTAAATAAACTCTTCGGGGTTTTTCAAATATTCTTCAAAAGCACTGTCGACAGCTTCTTTTAACGTAGCGGCACCTGCGGTAACGGGTATGAGCGTGCAGCCTAAGATTTTCATCTTCACCACATTGGGGTGCTCTTTTTCGATGTCGGATTGTCCCATATGGATTTCACAAGGGATTCCAACCAGCGCGCAAGCTGTAGCCAGTGCGACGCCGTGTTGGCCGGCACCTGTTTCAGCAATGACTTTTTTCTTGCCCATAAACTTGGCCAGCAAAGCTTCACCCAAACAATGGTTAATCTTGTGTGCACCGGTATGGTTGAGGTCTTCACGCTTTAAATAAATCTGCGCGCCACCCAGTTGAGCGCTGAGACGTTTGGCATGAAAAATAGGGCTCGGACGGCCCACATAATCAGCAAACAAGCTGGCCAGTTCGGCCTGAAACTCAGGGCAAGCGCAAATTTCTTCATAGGATGTATTGATATCATCCATGATTTTTTTTAAGTGCTCGGGTACATATTGGCCACCATATGGACCAAAGTAACCTTGGGCATTAGGCATCGCAGCAAAAGAGTCGGTGCTCATCAGTCAGTTCATCCTTCAAATATATTCACTAGTAAAATACATGCGTTAAAAAATAGACTTCGCGCCGTGATGAGCGCTGTTTAAGGTTGCATCGTATGCAAGATACGGTCTTGATATCCTGTTGCGCCATTCGTGTAGGAGTGGGTATTTATGACAGCCAGTTTCGCTCGCCAGCCCAACTCGTTAAGCACTGCTGTTTAATTTGCTTCTGGGCGCAAACGTAAGGTCAAACCCTTTAGAAATTGACGTAACAACTGATCACCACATAGGCGGTAATTTTTGTGGTCTGGCTTTCTAAATAAAGCGCTCAATTCAGGTTTGGTTACCGTAAAAGCCACTGAGTCTAAAATGGCTAGCAGATCCGCTTCTTGCAAGGTGAAAGCCACGCGCAGCTTTTTTAATACGGTGTTGTTGGTCAAAGGCAGTTCAGTTGGAGGCGCAGGCTGTGGGCTTGGGCCGCGACGACTGACAATCAAGTTGTCTAAAAAGCCTACCATTAACTCATCATCCATACGCACAAAAGACTCGTCTTCTTCGCTGGCTAAATAGCTGCGCAGAGTGGCTACGTCCAAGTCGGGCTCAACGTTGTGGAATAATTCTAGCAGTGCATTGTCATTTAGGTTAAGGGTGTAGCGCAGGCTGCGCAGTACGTCATTGTTCAGCATAAGGTTCTCGATTAACTTGTTTTAAATAAGATAGATATAAAATAAAAGATTAAAACTTTTGTGAGGGTAAGCAATAGCGCCATTGGCCTAAGGGTAATTTACTCATCGACATCGCACCAATACGAATACGCTTCATCGCGATCACTTCAAGATCAATACTGGCGCACAGGCGCTCAATCACACCTTCTGACGGGTCTTTAAGTACCATACGAATATTTTCTTCGTTTTGCATGCTGGCTTTACAACCGGGCAAACCGACACCTTTAATCATTTGTGCATGCGCCAAGCGTTTGAGCTTTTGCGGGCTGACTTCGCCTTTAACCTGCACCACATACTCTTGCTCAAGGCGAGTGCGGTCATCGGTAAGCTTGCGCAGTGTGCGCCAGTCTTGCGTGTAGACCTGTAAACCGGTGGCTTTACTTTGTAATGGCAGTTCACTATTGAGGCGGGCAAAGTGACCTTTAAGCTGCAGCATATCGCAGGGATCTTCCTTCCAGCGTGTTTCAGGGGTCAGTAAAGCCAACTCTTGATCAAAAGTTGCATTGGGCATCCATGGTTGATTAAGCAGCAGGGTAATCGGCGGTAACGGTTCAGCCACAGCATTGGGTCGTAATTCAACCTGTTGATCAGTAATAGGGAATTGCGGCTCATCAATGATAGCGCCATTGACCAGCACCCAGCCCCCTTCAATATAGAGCTGAGCTTCACGGCGTGAACAGCCGATCAGGTCGATTAAATGTTTGGAAAGTCGTACAGAATCAGTCATAAGAAAAGGCCAAAATAAGAGTGCTTAGTATACTGGGTCTGCTTGTTTTATACAGTGCCAGCCAGCTTTATGCGTAACAAGCACTATTGTTCGTGCTGGCAACAGGCAAAAAGGGTACAATCGCTGCCTTTTTACGCGTTCGTCTGTTCGCGTTTTTACTACTCAGGATTTATTTGTGATTTCCACTGCTAATATCACCATGCAATTTGGTGCAAAACCTTTATTTGAAGACGTCTCTGTAAAATTTGCCAACAATAACCGTTATGGTTTGATTGGTGCTAATGGCAGTGGTAAATCGACTTTTATGAAAATCCTCGGTGGCGATCTTGAGCCATCGGCAGGCCATGTGATGCTTGAGCCCAATGTGCGCTTGGGTAAATT
>JAAZJF010000183.1 GCA_012800475.1 Gammaproteobacteria bacterium | reverse complement strand
TCAACAGCAAGTTTTACGCTTTTTTTACCAATAACCAACCCGATACGTGGATGTTCGAGTTGGTTATCACGAGCAACTAACAGGACATTTTTGCCTGGGACTTTATTGCTTGCATAATCAAAGACAGCTTTAAACTGCTGAGGAGTCAGCAGACGCTTTTCTCGGCCAAAGCCTAGATTCATAGAGTGCTCGATTGGATTATGCGCTTAAACGTTTACGGCCTTTAGCACGACGACGTTGAATAACTGCGCGACCGCCGACTGTTGCCATGCGTGCACGGAAACCGTGGTTACGAGCGCGTTTTAGGGTGCTGGGTTGGAATGTACGTTTCATGATTCGCTACCTGGTGACTTCTTGGGCAAAAAGGGGGCCCGAAGTGGTCCCCGTTAAATAGACGAGCAATTCTAGTGAAAGCTGAGCCTTAGGTCAATTATCTGCGGCCTTTGTTTAACAATCTTTTGTCAACTGCTTTTAAAACATGCAGTCAATTTGTTTTTTATAAAAGGATATAAATTAGAAAAGAGTATATAAAGCTTATTCTTATTGTTACTACTACTGAGCAATAAATCTGTTGGTAACCATAAAATATCCTTACAGATCAATAGTTTACAATAGATTGTAATCTGTGCTGAAGAGGTGCTCTAGGTGTGCAGCAGATGAACATAAGCTGTGTATAAGTAGGCCAGTTATCCACAACCTACTTTTCAACAGAGTTATCCACAGAGTGTTGCACTGGGCCTAGGCTGGGTTCTCCACAGGGCTTAAGCTGTGAAAAGCAGTCTTATGGGTTAGAAAAATAATGTCCAAATAGCGGTGCTGGCATACCAAAGTAGCGCTGAACGTATAAGAAGAAGCCAAATATCATCCAAAATAGCGGTGCCTTTTTCGCCAAGGGCATCATTTTCAGCTTCTACTGCGGCACGTCCGGTATGACTTAATAAAGTGTCAGCAGGCTCAGTGATACACAATAAGTTAGGCATCAGCGTGCGACTTACAGTAATAAAGTTACCAATTAAGGCAAAACTGATGCTGAGTAAGCGCACTGGGAGCCAGTCTAAAATATGCAGTAATCGAGTGGCTTTGCCTGCAGCCTGTGGCCAGTAGGTTTGCTCAGAGGTGAGCACTAATAAACGGTAGGTTAAAGCGGCTAAAGGACCGCCGATTAAATAAAAGAATAGAATGGCAAAAAAACCCTGAAACCCTTGCCACAACATATAGCCCTGTACGGCTTGTAACAGCCCTGAGGGGTCTTCTGATTGAATTAAGAGGTCACGTTGCGCAGCTAAGCTGGCTGCATGTGTATCTTGGCGACGCCAAGCATCTCGAAAAGGGCCTAAGGCTGTGCGTATATCCCCACGACTGAAGCTGTAAAGCACAATCACAAGGTGTAACGGAATCAACAGTAAGCCATAGAGTACCGATTGTGCGGCAATCAGTACGAGTGCTAAACCTAGCAGAGGTACGCTCAAAGCCAGTAGTAAAGCCAAGCTGTGCTGCTTGGGTAGCAGTGTTGAGCAGCGTTTGAGTTGCTCGTACCACCACTGATCTTTTTGCACGATTTGACGTCCATTCGAGAGCTTCTCGATCAGAATTGCCAGTATTAAAACTAGAAAGCTCATACGGTTTCTCCAGGGTGTATTGCGTCTAAACGTTGCCAATCAAATGCAGGTCCCGGGTCTGTTTTACGCCCAGGCGCAATATCGCTATGCCCGCAAATACGCTCGGTGGTGATCAGCGGGTAATGGTGAGTCAACTCACTGACCAATTGCTTGAGACTGCTGTATTGCGCATCGCTGTAGGCCAGATGGTCCTGCCCTTCAAGCTCAATACCTAAGGAAAAGTCGTTGCAGGCTTCACGGCCGGCAAAACTGGACACTCCCGCATGCCAAGCGCGATCTAAACAGCTGACAAATTGGGTGATAGCTCCACAGCGTTTAATAAAAAAATGGGCTGAGACCGTTAAGTGGGCAATACCTGCAAAATAGGGGTGGGCATCTGTGGGTAACTTATTGGTAAAAAAAGCCTCCACCATACCTGTACCAAATTCGCCTGGCGGTAAACTGATGTTGTGGATAACTAATACAGAGATTTCTGCGCTTGGACGCGCATTGTAATTCTCAGAGGGCACATGGGTTGCGCCGTTCAGCCATCCTGTGGCTGGATCTAAGTTTAACGAGTGTAAAGCTTGCATAGAATATCCTGTCGCCGTTGAGTACTGTTGGCTTTGATGTGCTTGCTTGGGTGTTTTACCACGCATCATCAGCATGAACAGTAATAACAGGATTTGTGTTGCAGACAAGCGGATTGAGAAAAATTTAGCAGTGTATCTGTCGAGGGAAAGCTGTGGATAAGATTAAGTGACGTTGGCCAGCAGGCTTGTGGATAAGTTTGTAGAAACAATGAAGGCCGCATTAGCGGCCTTAATTGGGTACAGCGTGAGCGAATTAACCTTGGTGGTATTTCGCTGATAAATCATGCACCGCATTGATAAATGCGCCAGCATTCTCTGGTTTAACTTCAGGCGTAATACCGTGGCCTAAGTTAAAGATATGGCCTGGGCCTGAACCGTAGCTTTCTAGAATGCGCC
>JAAZJF010000182.1 GCA_012800475.1 Gammaproteobacteria bacterium | reverse complement strand
TTTTTGAATGCAGTACGCTGCTCTGCGTTCAGATCAAGACGGTCAAACCAAGCATCTTGATGCTTTTGCATTTTTTCATGACGCAGGTTTTTGTGTTGCTCGTGCTTGCTGGCCGATGGCTGCGTCAGCTCTGGCTCAGAGGCTGCCCACGCGCTTAAAGGTAGTAGGGCACTGAGTGCGAGTGCTGTGATTTTAATCTTCATGATGACTCTCCTTCGTTAACAAGTCCGCTGCATGCGGTATGACTTCAGTATGCCAACATTTCTGTCAATTGCAGTCAAGACGCAGTAAAGAGAAGGTAAAGTTACTGCAGACTATAAAAATAACCACGCCCACGTAGCGCAACGATGCGTGGCGTTCCATCAGGATGTGGACCTAACTTGCGCCGCAGATTACTGATATGCATATCCAGGCTGCGATCATACAAAGTGAGCTTGCGATCCAGCGCCAGCAAGGCCAGTTGCTGCTTATCAATGGGTTCACCGAGCGCGGCAAGTAATGCGGCTAAAATACGGCCCTCAGATAAAGTCAGATCAATGTCTTCTTGCTCTTTAATATTGGCCACGCCACGGGTAGGGCTGTACTGCAAATCGCCTACAGTCATCGTACTGGGCGTTGCAGCAGGCGAGGTCACCGTACGCCGTAGTACAGCGCGCAAACGTGCTGTTAATTCACGCGGATCACAAGGTTTAGCTAAGTAGTCATCTGCACCCAGCTCTAAACCAATAATACGATCAGTGGGCTCGCCTCGCGCAGAGAGCATCAATACAGGCAACTGTGGGTGCTCAGTACGAATCTTACGCAGTAATTGTAAGCCATTGCCGTCTGGCAGCATGACATCGAGAATCACCGCATCAGGCTCGGGGTGACGATCCAAGTATTCACGCGCGCTGTGTGTATCAAAACAAGCGTGCAGCACAAAGCCTTCTTGGCTTAGCCAACTGATTAAAAGCTCACTGAGCTCTTGATCATCATCCACTAATAAAATAGTGCCCATGGCTTTTCAATGACTCCAAACTGTTGTCTGTACAGTGTTATGAACGAGGAAACACTTGCTTAAAAGGTTTGACTTGCACCTGAGCGTACACGCCTGCCGCGCAATAGGGGTCAGCTTGAGCCCAGGCTTGTGCAGCCTCTAAAGAAGCAAACTCAGCAACGACTAAACTTCCAGTGAAACCTGCCGAACCCGGATCGCTACTGTCAATTGCCGGATGCGGCCCTGCCAGAACTAAACGGCCGGCATCATTTAAGACTTCAAGGCGAGCTAAGTGAGCAGGGCGCGCAGCCATACGTTGTGACAGGCTATCGAGCGTGTCAGTGGCTATAATGGCGTATAACATAGACTTATAATTCCTTATTGGGTTGATCGTGCATGTGTTTAGCCAAAAAGATACCTTGGCCAATTAAAAACAGCACTGTCATGGTGAGACTACCGAAGACTTTAAAGTCGACCCAGATATCGTGAAAAGTGAAAGCCACAAATAAGTTAGCTGAGCCCGCCACAATAAAGAAAACCACCCAGGCGATATTCAGTTGCGTCCACACTCGGTCGGGTAAGGTCAAAGCATGACCCATAATGCGCTTAATTAAAGGTTGTTGACCAATAAAGTGGCTGCCAGCAAAGCCTAGAGCAAATAACCAGTTGACGATCGGTGCCTTCCATTTCAAAAAAGTTTCGCTGTGGAAGGTTAAGGTGAGCCCACCAAAAAACAAACACCCCACCAAAGTCAGCCATTGGCCTTTCTCAAGACGACGTTGCATTGCAAATAAAGTACCGTAGACCAGCAGTGAACTGATAATCAAAACGGCTGTTGCACTGAAAATACCGCCAACAGAAAACACCTGCCCAGCCAGTTCCACATCACGTGGTTCAAGCTTAAAGACGATAAAAAACATGATAAGTGGGATAAAATCGATGAATTGTTTCACAGTACGCGCCATAACAGAAAGGAAACGGCATAATAGCAAACACAGCCGTCAGCGTAAGCATTGAAAATGGATATAGATCTACATTGTCACAGTACAGCCTCCGATGGAGCACTGACACCGCGTGATTTGGTTCTTCGAGCCCATGAGCAAGGTGTGAAAATTTTAGCTTTAACCGACCACGATACAATTGAAGGTTTGCCTCAAGCACATCAAACAGCTGAAGAAGTTGGGCTGCAGTTGATCAACGGTATTGAGTTATCCTGCGTATGGGGTGGTGCCACCATCCATATTTTAGGGTATGACTTTGCCTTAGATGACCCTGTCATTGTTGCCGCAACCCAAGCATTGCACCATGGCCGCTGGTTACGCTCCGAAGAAATTGCTAAACGCTTAGCAGCTAAAGGTATACCCAACGCGCTAGAAGGTGCACAAGCCATCCAAGCGGAACTGGGCGACAGCGCAAACGCACCCGCACGACCTCACTTTGCTCAGTTTCTCGTTAAAGCCGGTCACGTGCGCGATCATGGCGAAGCTTTTCGCAAATGGCTGGGCTCAGGAAAAATTGGTGATGTGAAGCAGCACTGGCCATCATTAGAGGCGACGGTCACGACATTGCTACAAGCGCAAGCTTCAATCAGCTTGGCGCATGTGTACCATTACAACTTTACCCGCACTAAGCGCAGACGTTTAGTTCAAGACTTTGTCAACGCAGGTGGACATGCACTTGAAGTCGTCAATGGCATGCAACCAGCAGAGCAGGTGGGTACTTTATCGATTTTAGCGCGTGAGTTTAATTTAAAAGTCACTGCAGGTAGTGACTTTCACTTACCGCGGCAGTGGTCTGAGCTGGGGCGCTATCGAGCTGTACCTGCAGATTTAACACCTTTGCTCCATTTTCCAGATGCACCAACTGCACCCCTTTAATCATGAGGATCGAGCTATGAAATTCTTCCAAATTCATGCGCAAAACCCGCAAGATCGTTTGATCAAACAAGCAGTGGATGTGATTCGTAAAGGCGGGGTTATTATTTACCCAACCGATTCATCCTATGCCCTTGGTTGTCGCTTAGGTGATAAGAATGCCCTTGAGCGTATTCGACGTATTCGACAGCTAGATGATAAGCACAACTTCACCTTAATGTGCCGTGACCTATCAGAACTGGGTGTATTTGCTAAGGTCGACACGACCGCCTTTCGCTTGCTTAAAGCCTATACCCCAGGGCCTTACACTTATATCTTAAATGCCACGCGTGAAGTGCCGCGTATGTTGATGCACCCCAAGCGACGCACTATTGGTTTGCGTGTGCCCGGCCATCCTATTGCGCATGCATTGCTTGCTGAACTGGGTGAGCCCCTGATGAGTGTGACGCTGATTCTTCCGGATGCCGATGAGCCGCTCAGTGATCCGTATGAAATACGCGACCTGTTAGAGCACCAAGTCGATTTGATTATTGATGGTGGTTACGGTGGTATTGAGGCCTCAACAGTGGTCAGCTTTGTGGATGAGGAGCCTGAAATATTGCGCGAAGGCTGTGGTGATCCCGAACCTTTTCGCAGCCATTAATGGCGCAGCTCACAATTGACACTGCAGATATAGAGCAGGGCACGGCGACTTCTCAGCCATCTGAGCAGTCGCCGCGTGCCTTAATCTATGGCGAAGCAATGACCTCATTGCCGCTGGATTTATATATTCCACCGCACGCATTAGAAGTGATTCTAGAGGCTTTTGAAGGCCCTTTAGACTTACTGCTGTATCTGATTCGCAAAGAAAACATTGATATTCTCGACATTCAAGTCGCACATATCACCCAGCAATACATGGGCTATGTTGAATTAATGAAAGCCGTGCGTTTAGAACTGGCCGCGGAGTATTTAGTGATGGCGGCCATGCTGGCAGAAATCAAATCACGCATGCTCTTGCCGCGCTCGCACTACAGCACCTCTGAAGATGAAGACGATCCGCGCGCTGAGTTAATTCGTCGACTGCAAGAATATGAACGCATTAAAACTGCAGCATATGACCTCGATCAAATCCCTCGCGTAGGGCGAGACATATTTATGGCTCAGGCTGCTGCACCGGTTGAAGCCCAAGCACGGCGTCTGATGCCAGAGGTCGCCTTAGAGGACGTTTTACTGGCTATGTCAGATGTATTGCGCCGTGCGAACATGTTTGTCAGCCACCAGATCAGCCGCGAAACGCTATCGACTCGTGAGCGCATGAGCCGAGTGCTGGCGGCATTACGCGAAGGAGGCTTTGTGCCTTTCACACATTTATTCACCATAGAAGAAGGGCGTTTAGGTGTCGTTGTGACTTTTATGGCTATTTTAGAGCTGGTTAAAGAGTCTTTAATTGAATTAGTACAAAACGATGCATTGAGCGAGATTCATGTGCGAGCTAAAACACATGCATAACTTAGATTTTGACAATGTTCAGCACTTTTCGAAGGTATTAGAAGCCTTACTGCTGGCTGCAGACAAACCGTTAAGCGTGGTACGTATGATTGATATATTTGACGATGGCCATCAGCCCAGCGTGCAACAGATCAATGCAGCCTTAAAACAGTTGAGTTTAGACACTGAAGGACGTTCATATCTACTTGTTCAAGTCGCATCGGGTTTTCGTTTGCAGGTGCGCACAGAGTATGCACCTTGGGTTGGGCGCTTATGGGAAGAACGCCCACAGCGTTATTCGCGGGCGATGCTAGAAACCTTAGCCTTAATCGCATACCGCCAGCCTATAACCCGTGGTGAGATTGAGGATGTGCGCGGCGTGGCTGTCAGCGCCCATATTATTAAGACATTATTAGAGCGCGAATGGATTGGTGTGGTGGGCCATAAAGATGTGCCGGGTAAACCCGCGATGTTAGCCACGACGCAAAGCTTTTTAGATGCTTTTAATCTGCGTGGACTCAACGAATTACCCAATGCCGATGCACTGCAAGCATTATCCAGAGTAGAGATAGCGCATAAAGAAGAGGCCGCAGCGCCAACAGCGCAAGAGCACGTCAGCAGCGCGCCAGTTAATACCCTGAAGAATACTTCACAGGTGAGCTTCAGTTCGCTACTGGAGGAGCTTGAGGGCATGGAGCGCGACTTAACAACAGAGTTCATTGATCCTGCTATGGATAACAACACGGATGCCTTAGACGAGCTTACAGAGCAAGCAAAGGGAAAGACGATCAAATAGTGGATTATTGGAAACCATATAGAAATGCCATAATCAATATTATGTTAAATCGAGTATATAAATCATCTTATATAAAAGTGCATCACCCATTGGCGGCACTTTGACACTGCTGCACAATGTCACAGTCCTTTAGCGTTCAGTGCATGCTAGATTTAAACATTCACTTATGCGCTGATCACTATTACAGGAGTTTATTTTATGCGTCTTACTGCCCTGACTGCCAGCTTGCTTGCAGCTACACTCACATGCGCACTACCAGTTTACGCTGAGCATCATCACCACTCGACGGTACACTCTGCAGCCACTGCTCAACACACTACGCTGCAGGTTAATAACGCTTGGTCACGCGAATTGCCGCCGAGCGCTCCGGTTGGTGCTGCTTTTATGACTATTGTTAACCCTAGTGATCAAGCTGACCGCTTAATCAGCGCTCATAGCTCTATTGCTAAAGTCACCGAACTGCACGCTCATATTCATGAAAATGATGTTATGCGCATGGTTAAAGTCGATACAGTGGATATCCCAGCCCATGATCAACTGGTTCTAGCACCTGGCGGTTATCACATCATGCTAATTGACTTGCAACGACCTTTGCTGGCTGGTGAACACTTGCCCCTAACTTTAGAGTTTGAACACGCTGGCACACTGGATATCACTGTCGATATTAAATCCAGTGACGCTGGAACTGCGGCTGATCATGATGATCATGCACATCACTGACCATTATTGATTCAATCTTGGTTTTATCAGACTTAAATACATAATAAAAAACGGCGCATATAGCGCCGTTTTTTATGCAAGCAAGGCTTTTACGCACTCGGTGTGCGCATTGTCACAAACTCTTCAGCCGCCGTAGGATGAATACCAATGGTGTCATCAAACACGCGTTTCGTTGCTCCTGCTTTTAACGCCACAGCAATACCTTGCATTAACTCGCCTGCATCCGGTCCAACCATATGGCAGCCCAATACACGATCTGTGGCTTGATCAACAATCAACTTCATAAAAATGCGCTCTTGTTGATCCGATAAGCTGAGTTTCATCGGTCTAAAGCTGCTTTTAAAGGTTTGCACAGTGTAGCCCTCTGCCCTTGCCTGCTCCTCACTTAAGCCTACTGTAGCGATGTTAGGCAGGCTAAATACAGCTGTTGGGATCAGGTCATAATCTACAGGACGGTAGTCTTCCTGGCGAAATAAACGACGTGCTACCGCCATGCCTTCGGCCAAAGCAACGGGTGTTAACTGCACACGCCCTGTCACATCACCAATGGCTAAAATGCTACTTTCTGAAGTTTGATACTGCTCATCTACCGCAATAAAGCCGTCTTTATTGAGCTTAATATTAACGTTTTCAAGGCCTAAGTTATCCAGCATTGGACGCCGACCTGTGGCATAGAAAATGCAATCAACTTCGCTTGTTTGACCGTCATTAAAGGTGATCAGTAAACTGTTATCTTCTTGTTTATCAATACGTTGCACGTCACAGTTAAAGCG
>JAAZJF010000181.1 GCA_012800475.1 Gammaproteobacteria bacterium | reverse complement strand
GTTGAGTTAGCGCCAGGTCAAGTGATGCAAACAGATTGCAACACACGCGGTTTAATGGCGACTCTAACCAGCCAAGATCTAACAGGTTTTGGCTACACCTATTATGAAGTCAGCGACGTTAAAGGTCCTATCGCTACGATGATGGCGTGCCCAGAAGGTAGCGAAGAAAAAGAAGACTTTGTTGCTGCGCATGGCCATGAATACAGCCTTAACTACAACAGCAAGTTGCCTATTGTTGTCTATGCCCCGCAAGACCTTGAAGTGCGTTATCGCATCTGGACGGGCGATAAAAAACTGCAGTCGGCCACTGTAGAGTAAGTTCGTTCCTGTACTGCTCAACGTGCTGTAGAGGCATTTTGCCTAGACACTGTTGAGCAGTATCTTCTGCATCATTCCAGAGCAGTGTAGACTGCCAACTGTTTTTTTAGTTGGGGATGCATTGCATGTCACCTTTGATAGGGCGAAACTTAATCGCCTTGAGCTTATTTTTTATTTTAAGTGCGTGTCAAAGCACCATTCAGCACGATCACGACTCAATGATTGATGAGTTTGCTGTGGCTGAATTAGTCTTTAATACGCATTTAGCAGCGCATGAGCTTGAGCCTGCAGGCCAACAATTGGATGCTTTACGTCAAACTCATCCAAATGATCCGCGCTTAGACACGTTGCAGCAACGCCTTGCAACCGCGTGGCTGGCGAACGGTGAGCAGGCATTAAAAGAAGCCGATATTGACACCGCAAGTGCAGCCTTAATGCAGGCCAAACGCTTGCTACCCCAAGCCCCAGCTTTGACTGAAGGTTTAAGCAGTGCTTTAGCGGCAGTACAAACTCCAGTTGTTGAACCTGCTGCTCCCGCTGTACAGCGTCCTATGCGACGTCAGCAGCCATTGCCTAAGCTCGCACCCAAAAAACCGGCCGTACCGCGCAACATTGACTCTGCTGTGACTAAAGTGGAGCCAGCCAGTGTTGCGGATGAAATTGCGTTGACGCCACCTGTGCGCACAACCAAACAGAAGGCGCGGGTGTTAGATCTCAACAATGTCTCTACTGTGATTGGGTTGCCCATGTTGGCCACCCGTAATAATCACCAGCTTGGGCGTTTGTTAGATGATGTCGCTGTTGATGTGGTGAAGTTTCGTGCGGCGGTCAGTATTGAAGTCGCAGATACCCGTGATTTTCATTGGGTCGCTGCTTTATTATCTGCACGCGTTAAAAAACTGGATACTAATTTTATGCCACGTTTAAAAGAAGTAATCCGCAGTGATAACACCGCGCAGTTAGTTATTACGCCCAGTCTTTAATTCTAAAATAATCTATATATATAGTTTAAAAGAACTTTTAATTCTAAGCGATGCTCGGCACACTGATGGCCGATATCGCCCTAACAAGGTTTTCTCGTGATTGAATTTCACAATGTGCATAAAGCCTATGCCGTTAATGGGCAGAGTATTGTTGCGTTACAGCCCAGCTGTTTAAAAGTACAAGCTGGTGAGATTTTTGGTTTGATTGGCCACTCAGGCGCAGGTAAAAGTACTTTACTGCGCTTGATTAACCGTCTAGAAGAACCCACAGGTGGGCGTATTGTGGTGGACGGTGTTGAAGTCACTGCGCTGGATGCTCAGGGCTTACGCCGTTTTCGCCAGCGGGTTGGAATGATTTTTCAGCATTTTAATTTGCTCTCATCAAAAACGGTCGCTAACAATGTCGCTATGCCATTAAAACTGGCTGGGGAATTGAGCAAAACACAGATTCAACAACGTGTGTCTGAGCTATTGGCGCGTGTTGGCTTAAGTGATCATGCGCATAAATACCCTGCACAATTATCGGGCGGGCAAAAACAGCGCGTGGGTATCGCTCGCGCATTGGCTACGGATCCGAAAATTTTGTTATGTGATGAAGCAACCAGTGCGCTGGACCCGCAAACCACAGGTCAAGTGTTGCAACTCTTGGCTGAAATTAATCGTGAGCTGGGTCTGACGATTGTGTTGATTACTCATGAGATGGATGTGATTCGTCGCGTCTGTGATCGAGTGGGAGTGATGGACGGGGGTGTGATTGTAGAAAGCGGTTTAGTCAGTGATGTGTTTCTGCACCCGCAGCATGTGACCACGCAGCGCTTTGTCCAAGAATCAGAAGGCGATACGGATGTTGCACCACAGGAACAGTATCAGCACGTCAGTGGCCGTATTGTGCGCTTAACCTTCTTAGGTGAGGCAACTTACGCACCGCTGTTAGGGCAAGTCGCACGCGATACGGGCGTGGATTACAGTATTTTAGCGGGCCGTATTGGCCGCATTAAAGATCAAGCCTGTGGCCAGCTCACTTTGGCGCTCACAGGTGGCAAAGAACAGCTTGCTGAACAACAACTGCGTGCCGCTGGTGTGCATGTGGAGGTATTGCGTCCATGAGTGAATTATTGATAAATATTGACTGGTACGAGATTTGGCAGGCGACCCTAGACACTTTAATGATGTTGGGTGGATCGTTGTTATTTACTGTGATCTTAGGTTTACCTGTGGGCATTGTTTTGTTTTTAGTAGGTCCACGACAAATGTTTGAGCACCGCATGATGTATGCGTTGTTGTCATTTGTCGTGAATGTGTTGCGCTCGTTGCCTTTTATCATTTTATTGATTGTGATGATCCCAATTACTGTAATGATGACAGGGACCTCTTTGGGTGTTGCTGGAGCGATTCCACCTTTGGTGATTGGTACGACACCGTTTTTTGCACGCTTGGTGGAAACCGCGTTACGTGAAGTGGATCGTGGCATTATCGAAGCCACGCAAGCGATGGGTGCGAGCACACGGCAGATTATTTTCAATGCCTTATTGCCAGAAGCGCGCCCGGGGATTATTGCGGCAACCACAGTGACTGCCATTACCTTAGTGTCTTACACCGCGATGGCGGGCGTGGTCGGTGCCGGCGGTTTGGGGGATTTAGCGATTCGCTTTGGTTACCAGCGTTTTCAAACGGATGTGATGGTGGTGACCGTGGTCTTGCTGTTGCTGCTGGTCCAAGTGTTACAGAGTGTGGGTGACCGTCTTGTGTTACGGTTTTCTAGAAAATAAAAAAATTTAAGCCACTTACGGCACATTGTTGATTGATTTGGAGCTTTCTTATGAAAAAAACATTACTTGCCTTAGCTGCACTCAGCGTTTTTGCTGTACAAGCTGAGCCGCTCAAAGTGGCTGCAACGCCTGTACCTCACGCTGAGATTTTAGAGTTTTTAAAGCCTGCTTTAGCAGAGCAGGGTGTGGAGCTGGAGGTTAAGGTGTTTACGGATTATGTACAGCCTAACGTACAAGTTGCAGAAGGACGCTTAGATGCCAACTTCTTCCAGCACCAGCCTTATTTGGATGAGTTTAATAAAACCAAAAGCACAACTTTGGTGAGTGTCGCCGGGGTACATATTGAGCCTTTTGGTGCATATTCCAGCAAAATTAAAGAGCTGGATGATCTGAAAAAAGGTGCCAGCGTTGTGATTCCTAATGATGCGACTAACGGTGGTCGTGCGTTATTACTGCTGCAAACCGCAGGTGTCATTAAGCTCAAGCCAGAAGCGGGTATCACTGCAACACCACGTGATATCGCTGAAAATCCTAAGAAAATCAAAGTACGTGAGTTAGAAGCAGCAACTTTGCCGCGTGTATTGGATCAAGTTGACTTAGCTTTGATCAATACCAACTACGCGCTTGAGGCGGGTCTGAACCCAAATAAAGATGCCTTAGTGATTGAAGGTGCGGATTCACCTTATGTGAATATCTTGGTTACGCGTGAAGATAATAAAAATGCGGATGCCGTGCAGAAACTGGTTAAAGCCTTGCACAGCGATGAAGCTAAAGCTTTTATCAATGAAAAATATAAAGGTGCGGTCGTTCCAACCTTTTAATTGAGTGTGCTATAGCTTGATCAACATAAAATCCAGCGCTAGTTGCTGGGTTTTTTAATGCACAGCAATAGACTATTTTACCGGCTCTTGCCAATCACAAAAGCAGCCCACTGCCAAGGTATTGGCTGCAGCGACCGAACGGTTTTCGAGCAGGGCGTCGAGTACGGG
>JAAZJF010000180.1 GCA_012800475.1 Gammaproteobacteria bacterium | reverse complement strand
GCTTCTAGAAACTCACTGCGTTGGATCTTGTACAGTAAGTCGGTACCGATGTTACCGGGGCCAATAATGGCGCAACGAATTTTTTTACTCATATTTGTATGCTCTCCGTTAACAGATTCAGTCGGTAAACGTCAGACTGGCAGAACCGAGTCCGGTGATCTTCATTTCAATACGGTCGCCAGCGGTGACTGGAACCAAAGGTGCCAGCGCACCTGATAGGATAATTTCGCCTTTACGGAACGGAATACCCAGCTTGCCTAAGGTGTTAGCCAACCAGGCTACAGCTTCGCAAGGATGACCTTGCACGGCAGATCCCAAGCCGGTACCGGCGGGCTCACCATTTTTCGTCATGGTCAGCTCAACCTTGGCTAGATCCACGGTACGTGGGTCAATGCGCGCAGAGCCTAAGGCAAAGACGCCGCAGGATGCGTTATCCGCCACAGTGTCTTCAATCGCAATTTTCCAATCACGAATACGTGAATCAACAATTTCAAAGCAGGGCACCACATATTCAGTGGCAGCTAAGACGTCGCTGGCTGTGATACCTGGGCCGTTGAGATCAGCTTTTAAAATAAAAGCGATTTCACCTTCGGCGCGAGGTTGCACCAAGCCATATTGCGCTTTGCTCACGCTGCTGGCGTCAGCCACTTGCATGGCATCGGTGAGAAAACCAAAGTCAGGCTGATGCACATTGAGCATGTCTTGCACGGCCTTGGAGGTCACGCCAATTTTCTTACCAATCAGTTTTTCGCCAGCCGCTTCACGACGCTTGAGAAACTGTAAGGAAATCTGATAAGCCTGCTCAATCGTCAAGTCAGGGTAGCGCTCGGTCAGCGGTGTCAGGCTGGTTTTGGATTGCAGTGCGGCAAAGAGTTCATCGCCGAGCTGCTGAATCAATGTGTCATCAATCATGAAATTATTACTCCGCGTAAGTGTTTAGCTGGGGAACACACTGACGCCGGCACCGCCGTCAATATCCAAGATTTTGCCTGAGACCCAGCCCGATGCTGGAGAGGCGAAATACAACGCAGCAGCAGCAATATCTTCGACTTCACCCAAGCGCTGCAGAGGGGTGTTTTTAGTCATGATGTTTTTAACTGCTTCTGGCATCACAGAATCCAGCGCGTCAGTCAGAATCGGACCGGGTGAAATGGCATTGACGCGAATTTCAGGGGCGAAGTCTTGTGACAACAGCTTAGTCATATGCACTAAAGCGGCTTTAGCCGTGCCATACGCGCTGAAGTTTTTCTGGATATAGTTGGCGGCCACCGAAGTGATATTAATCACATTACCGCTGCCGGCTGCGCGCATATGTGGAACGCACAACTGAATCAGGTGGTAGGAGGTGGTCACGTTAAAATTAAGAAGGCGATCCAGTTCTTGCCATGGCATGGTGGCTGGGTCGTTGGGACCGCCGCCGCCGGCATTATTGACCAAGTGAGTGATTTTTCCGAACGCCGCAACAGCTTGTTGCACTAAAGCTTCTCGGTTTTCAGCGCAGGTCACATCGCAGGTCACGGCAATGGCTTCACCGCCTCGGGCTTTGATTTCATTGGCCACAGCTTCGACATCGCTGAGGGTGCGTGCAGCGCAAACAACTTTGGCACCGGCGTCAGCGTAAGCCAGCGCAATGGCGCGGCCAATACCTTTACCCGCGCCGGTAATCACTGCAACACTGCCGTTTAGGCTGAATAGGTCAATCAGACTCATGTTTTATCCCTTCTTATTATTATGATGCTGTTTTTTTAGCGTTATTTTCTTCTTTGGTCGCCCACAGATCAGGTAAACCTAAGTCTGTAGCCTTGATCACACGCTTGAGAAGGATTTTTAAAGCCTCAGCGTCACCGTGACCAATTTGCTTAGCAATTTGCTCTTCAACCGCTTTCGCGACTGCAATTTGCTTCAAAGAAGCATCACGCCCGTTGGCGGTGAGTACATAACGGCTGTCGCCATTTTTCTTCACTAAGACAACGTGTTCTTGCTCGATTAGGCTGGCCATATCTTCTGCAGATATTGCGCCGCCTGTGTATTCCACAAATTGGTTGATCTCTTCGAGCGTTAAGCTGTCTTGGATACTCAAAACGGACAGAATAAAAAACTGCTGCTCGTTCAATTGCTGAGATTTTAAGACGTTCTGCAAGGTTGCAACCATCTGGAAATGCGCGCGACCAGCAAGATAACCTAGCAAGTCTTCGGTGTAGCTGCACTCAGGTGTCGGTGCTGCGCTGAGCTGCACACCTTCACGTGGTTTACGTGCGGCTAATGCGTACAGGCCGCTCTGGAACGCCAAAGGTGGTAGATCAGTTTTGTCAAAGCCTAGCACTTCGCCTACAAAAATCATGTGGTCGCCGCCTTCATAAATAAAGGCCGTGCGGCAGTTAAAGCGTGCAGTACAGTTGCGTAGTAAGGGAATGTTATTCATTCCAGGCTCTAAATCTAGACCCTTAAACTTATCCTCGCCACGTGAAGCAAAACGGCCTGATAAGGCTTCTTGTTCAGAGGATAGGATGTGTACGTTCCAATGTTTGTTGTTAGTGAAGGACGGTAAGCTCATGGCTGACTTGTCTAGGCTCCACAACACCATCGGTGGATTCAACGACACCGAGTTGAAGCTGTTAGCAGTAATGCCGACAGGATCACCGTTTTCGGCACGAGTCGTAATAATGGTCACGCCGGTGGTAAATGTGCTCAATGCTGAGCGAAACTCTTGCGGGTCAAAGCTTGCTTTGGCCATAGTGAAGCACCTCGTTTAGTCATGCTATGTTGACTTGATTATCAAGTGGGTGCAGGGGTTAAACATCGTCTCAATGGACTACCGTTTGACTGCCGTGAAAGTGCTGTAAAATCAAGGGTTTTCAAGGTTATGGTCCGAATAGACGAGGCTGCTTGATGGGCATGCTTTTATGCTCAATTTAAAGGCTTTAAAATAAATAAAATAAGGAAGAGTCCATGAGCGCTCAATTAGAAACATCGCAGCAATTGTCTGATTTATTGAAACAGCACCGCAAAGCCACAGACGAGCAAGGTGTGGTCGACGTCGATACGCGTAAACGTCGATTGCAAACAGCGATTGATTTACTGGTGGATCATCATGAAGAGCTGTGCGCGGCCATTGATAAGGATTTTGGCGGACGGCATACCGGCTTTAGCTTAATGAACGATATTTTAGGATCCTTAGGCTCGCTGAAGCATGCGCGTGACAACCTTGAGCAGTGGGTGGGTTCTGAGTCGCGCCAAGTGTTTTCTCCTTATGACCAGATGGGTGCGCAAGCTTGGGTGCAATATAAGCCTAAAGGTACAGTGGGCATTATGGGGACTTGGAATGCGCCTTTATTCACCCTGTTCAGTCCGTTAGCTTCAGTCTTGTCCGCGGGTAACCGTGCAGTCTTAAAACCTTCTGAAGTTGTGCCGCGCACCGCACAAGTGTTGGCGAAGATTGTTGCTGAGTGCTTTGATCCGCTGGATGTGGCGGTCATTACCGGTGGTGTCGAGGTGAGTCAAGCGTTTGCAGGTATGCCGTTTGATCATTTGGTGTTTACCGGCAGTACCGAGGTGGGCAAAAAAATTATGCGCGCTGCAGCGGATAATTTAGTGCCAGTGACTTTGGAGTTGGGTGGTAAGTCGCCGGTGATTATCAGTGAAACGGCTGATGTGCGTGAAGCGGCGCGTCGTTTAGCGATCGCCAAAGGTATGAATGGTGGGCAGTTGTGTATCTCGCCGGATCGTATTTATGTGCCGGTGGCTGCGCAAGATGAGTTTGTCAGTGCGTTTTGTGAGACCTACAGCGCGCTGTATCCGACTGTAGAAGACAATCCAGATTTTACTGCTGTGGTGAATGTGCAGCACTTGGCGCGGGTCGCAGGTTATGTCGCACAGGCGCAAGAAGAAGGCGCTGAAGTTGTGCGTTGCCCAGATATGCCTGTGCCAGCTGTAGGGCGTAAGCATCCGCTGAGTATTGTGATTAATCCGCCGTTGCTGTCGGACATTATGCAGCAGGAAATCTTTGGGCCAGCGCTGGTGTTGCTCACTTACAGCGATGTAAAGCATGTGGTGCAAGAGATTAACCAGGGTGAGCGTCCTCTGGCGCTGTATTACTTTGGTGAGGATGAGGCGGAGCAGAATTACGTGCTCAACCATACTTTGTCCGGTGGTGTCACGCTCAATGATGCGTTGATGCATGCGGCGATGGAAGAAGCACCCTTTGGTGGTGTGGGCGCGTCGGGGATGGGGCATTACCACGGTCGTGATGGCTTTTTGGAGTTCAGTCATGCGCGTACGGTATTTAAGAGTGCGCCAGTGGATCCGCGCGGTGAGTGGGGGATGTTGCCGCCTTTCTCTGAGCACTTTACTCCAGGGATGATCACGCAAGTGACCCGTTAATTCTTATTGAGTGACCCAAGCCCGAGTGCAGTTGATCTGTGCTCGGGCTTTTTTATTCTGGCGTGTTGTCATTGTTTGTTGATTGAGTGCAATAAAGTTTGAGTTTTTAAACGGGGGTGTTATTTGTTGAGTTGTAGAAGATCTGTATAAGTCTTCTACAGTCCATATGGTTTTAACAGCGGAGGTGTTGTAGGGAAGGTAATACGTGGGTTAGCAGCGATTCTTGCGGTTAGGAAATAAAAATTCAGGCTGTTTTGTATAAGGAGGAATACCAAGGTCTAAGAGCCTGTTGAGTGTGTTCATTAATTCCTAGTCCAGTTTGACGATGAGAGGCACGCAGGCTGCGCTGATAATCGTAAAACATTGAAAAACAATATCTGTATTAATCACCGAGAGAATTAACTATGGCTACCGCACATATTAAAACCAAGAAAGATCTCGAGTTAATCGAAAGTGCGCGCAACCTGATTCCTGCATTGAAAGCGCGTTCCGCCCAAGCTGGGATTGACCTGAAAATCCCTGATGAAACGATTGCCGAGATGCAAGCAGCGGGTTTATTTAAAGCCATGCAGCCTAAGCGTCATGGTGGCTTTGAAGTGGATCCACGGACCTTTTTTGAAATCCAAATGGCATTAGCTGAAGGCTGTATGTCGACAGCATGGATTTATGGCGTGATGGGTGTACACCCATGGCAGTTGGCGCGTTACCCAGAGCAAGCTCAGATTGATGTATGGGGTGAGAACCAAGATACATTAGTGGGTTCAACCTATATGCCAGTGGCTAAAGTGACACCGGTTGAAGGTGGCTATCGCATCAGCGGTCGCTGGGGTTTCTCCAGTGGTTGTGAGCATTGTGAGTGGACTTTGTTGGGTGGTATTTTGCCGCCTGATGAGAACGGTGAAGGCGTTGAACACGGCACCTTCTTAGTACCACGTGCCGACTACCGCATTGAGCGTAACTGGGATGTATTGGGTCTGCGCGGCACGGGCAGTCACGATATTATTGTGGATGATGCTTTTGTACCGGCGCACCGTGTACAGCGCACCAACAACAGCTCGCTTGAAGCCACACCGGGTCTGAAAGAAAACACCAACCCGATCTTTGCGATTCCATTTGCACAGGTCTTTACGCGTGCAGTGTCTACTTCAGCTTTAGGTGCGTTACAAGGCGCCATCAATGAGTTTTGTGATAGTGCGGCCAAGCACATTGGTAAGCATGGTGCCAAAACGGCTGAAGATCCAGTTGCACAAGATACCGTCGCGGATGCGATTTTGACGCTGGATATGCTCAAGCTGGTTTTGCATCGCAACTACGGCGAGCTGCTGGAAATCGCTGAGAAAGGCGAGCTGCCAGATGTAGAGATGCGTTTGCTGTATCGCTACCAGTCCGC
>JAAZJF010000179.1 GCA_012800475.1 Gammaproteobacteria bacterium | reverse complement strand
TGGCGCAGCAGACTTTTTGCTCATGGCATGGTAAGTGATGGGATCTTTTTCCGCTGGCGCAAAGCCCTTACCTTTTTTGGTCACCACATGTAAAAACTGTGGGCCTTCCAGCTCGCGCATGTTGCGCAGCGTAGTTAACAAGGTCGGTAAATCGTGTCCATCAATCGGGCCAATATAATTCCAACCCAACTCTTCAAACATAATACCCGGCGCAAGGATGCCTTTGGCATGCTCTTCGGTTTTACGGGCAATTTCCCAGGCACCGGGTAAGCGCGAGAGAATTTTCTTGCTGCCTTCGCGCATCGTTGAGTAAGTGCGACTGGTGAGAATTTTAGCCAAGTGATTGGATAAACCACCGACGTTATTCGAGATCGACATATCGTTGTCGTTGAGAATCACCAGCATATTTGCACCCGTCTCCGGTGCGTGATTCAGTGCTTCAAAAGCCATACCCGCGGTCATGGCGCCATCGCCAATCACTGCCACACTTTTACGCGTACTGCCTTGTAACTTAGCAGCAATCGCCATGCCTAATGCAGCGCTGATCGAAGTACTGGAATGCCCTACACCAAAGGTGTCGTACTCACTTTCACATCGACGCGGGAACGCCGCTAATCCGTCTTTTTGACGAATGCTGAGCATCTGCTCACGACGACCAGTAAGAATTTTATGCGGATAGGCTTGATGACCCACATCCCACACCAAACGATCGTCCGGCGTATCAAATACGTAGTGCAACGCCACAGTCAGCTCAACCACACCTAAACCTGCGGCAAAATGTCCACCGGTTTGGCCAACACTCCACAAAAGAAATAAACGCAACTCATCCGCTAAGGTGACCAACTCGGTTTCAGACAGCAAACGTAATTCTGTCGGCGTCAACACACGGTCTAACAGTGGCGTGCTGGGGCGTTCTGCAGGGATTTCATGAAAAGTCGTAGGCATTGATATGTCGTGTTAATTCATCAAGAGGGTGAAGTTTACCTTAAAGTGTACAAAGTCCACAGTGCCGTACTCGGTAATCATAGATTTAGTCTGATTATTATAAAAACTTCGGCGGTGTTGGCCTGATAAATACTGCATTTCTGCTAAAGTAGCGCCTAGCGTAAAGACATTTTAAGCGTTCTCTTCACTTAACAGGTCGTATCATGATTGCAAGCATGCTCTTAAATGAAACCACCCTATTGTGGGGTTTGCTCTACGGCCCGATCCTTCTATATGCCATCTGGCGCGCACCTTGGGTGGAGTTATTCAGCGATAACCGTCGCCAGCATTTATTATTTGGCACGGTGTTTGTACTCTGTATTTTATGGTTGGTGCGACGTGATTTCCCCACCGGTTTATCCTTCCATTTTATTGGTTTAACAGCTGTCACTTTGCTGTTGGACTGGCCGCTAGCGATTCTTGCAGGCTTTATTGCGCAACTTGCTTTAGTGACTCTAGGCAAACAAGAGCTCAGTGCATTGGGTATTAATGGCTTACTGCTGATTGTGCTGCCGGTCTCTATCAGCCATATCTGCGCCAAATACCTTGAGCGTTTAAAGCCCGAAAACTTATTTATGTATATATTTTTCTCGGGCTTTTTCCCCGCCGCCTTAACTGCAGCTATATGCGTGCTGTGCGGTACGGCGCTGTTGTGGGGTAATGGAATTTATGAATTTCCACC
>JAAZJF010000178.1 GCA_012800475.1 Gammaproteobacteria bacterium | reverse complement strand
TCATCAATGACCGGGTGGTTTGATACATATTTACAATAAAATATATATCGGTTTTCAAGGGTTGCGGATATTACCTGCTTTTTATAACAAAAGCAAAGGCATTGCTAGAAAAGCATAGAACGTAACCCCTAAGCCGCTTATGATGCGTGTATATTCTTTTATTGTAAAGTTGGACGGACAGATTAAATGCTGGTCTTGGGTTTAGAAACATCCTGCGATGAAACGGGCGTCGCCTTATACGACAGTCAGCGCGGCTTATTGGCCGACGCTTTATTCAGTCAAATTGACCTGCATCGCATCTATGGCGGCGTGGTTCCAGAGCTTGCTTCACGTGATCATATTAAGCGCATGCTGCCCTTGATTGAGCAGGTGCTGAGCGAAGCGCAATGCCAGCCCAGTGATATTGAAGGCATTGCTTATACGGCCGGGCCAGGCTTGGTCGGCGCTTTGCTGGTGGGCGCATCCTGTGCTCAAGCCTTGGCTTTTGCTTGGGATATACCGTCCATCGGTGTGCACCATATGGAAGGTCATTTATTAGCGCCGATGCTTGAAGACAACCCGCCTGAGTTTCCGTTTGTCGCGTTATTGGTGTCCGGTGGGCATACGCAACTGGTGCGCGTGGATGGTATTGGTCAATACCGTTTGCTGGGTGAATCGATCGATGATGCCGCCGGCGAAGCCTTTGATAAAACCGCGAAGCTGATGGGCTTGCGTTACCCCGGAGGTCCGGAAATTGCTCGCGCAGCACAGCAAGGCGTGCCGGGGCGGTTTAAATTACCGCGCCCCATGACGGATCGTCCCGGTTTGCAGTTTAGTTTCAGTGGTTTAAAAACGGCCACTTTAACGGCCTGGCAAAAGTGCGTGGCTGGCGGTGATCACAGCGAGCAAACTCGTGCTGATCTGGCGTATGCCTTTCAAGATGCGGTGGTGGCCACTCTGACCATTAAATGCCAGCGCGCGCTCGAGCAAGAAAACCTTAAAACTCTAGTCATAGCAGGGGGTGTGAGTGCTAACCAAGCGCTACGTCAGTCCTTAGAGGCCATGCTGGCTCAGCGCCAAGGGCAGGTGTTTTATGCTCGTCCTGAGTTTTGTACCGATAACGGCGCCATGATTGCTTATGCAGGGTGTCAGCGGTTATTGGCTGGACAAAAAGAAGGGCAGAGCATCAATGTGCGTGCGCGTTGGCCGATGGAGGAGCTGCCGCCGTTGGTGTCATAAGTCATCTTTAAAATGACGTTCGTGACCGGCGAGAAGATCTTTTAAATTGCTGCGATGACGCCAGACCAAAAGGATGCTCAGCACACTTACCGGCAACACAGCATGGGGGTGTTGCCACGCGAGCAGCGGTAAACATAGAGCGACACTGGTTAAAGCGGCTAATGAGCTAATGCGCGTCAGGCTAAAAGTGAGCACCCACACCATCAGCGCGAACAGTGCCGCAGGTGGGTATAAACCCAGCAGCATGCCCGCAGTGGTAGCGACACCTTTACCGCCACGGAAACTAAAATACAGTGGGTATAAATGGCCAATCACCGCCGCCAGGCCAATCCATGCTTGCTGTGGTTGGCTTAAACCTGCAGCGTTGGCGATTAAAATTGGCACTAACCCTTTGCTCAGATCGCCGAGCAGGGTCAGAATAGCCAGACGTTTACCGGCAACACGCAACATATTAGTGGCACCCGGATTCCCCGAACCCTGCGAGCGCGGGTCGTTATTACCGTAATAACGGCTCAACACGATGGCAAATGACAATGAGCCAATCAGATATGCGCACACCAGTAGTAACTCAAACATTTGAATGATCCAAGGCCAGCGAGTCTTGATTCTAACGAGGCAAGAGCAAAGTGGACACGGTATTTATCGAAAGTCTAGAAGT
>JAAZJF010000025.1 GCA_012800475.1 Gammaproteobacteria bacterium | reverse complement strand
TGGCTTTCACTGGTATCAAACAGTGGCATATCGGACTGGTCTTCGTTCGGCACATACAAATAGAACAAACGTGGCTCTAATGTTTGGCGATACGATTTACCAAAAAGCTGGCTCTGACGGTCAAAATACAAACCACTGTCCACGCTGTAGATGCCTACGCTGCGATCTGGGCTGCTATTGTATTTTGCCGTTGTAGATGGTTTTGCAAAATACTCTTTGCCTGTGCTGTCCAAGCTCAGATCATAACGAGTATAGGCATACTTGATGGTGGGTTTAACATAACCCCAACTCCAGTTCATCGGTAAGCTGAGTGCAGGTTCAATATGTAAACGGTTACCATTGGCGCGATCTAGGCCTTGGAGTGCTGCGTCTCTCCACTTTGTTAGGGCACCATCTTTATCGCTGTATTGACCCTTTTTCAACGAACGGTCAAAACGCGTGAGCTCAGTTTTGTAGCTCATCTGCAGCCCAGCAGGCTCATAAGGCAGAGCGCCGGCTAAGCTAAACTGCGGTAAGCGGTCGTAGGGTGTAATATCACTGATATTGGCCATTTCATAGGCATGCACACCCAGTGTGGCGGTGTAGCTATCACCACGCCAAGTCAGAGCAGCTTTTTGATCTAAGGTTTCTGATGAGGCAGTGACGATATTACTGCGCAAATCTTGGAAGTAATACGGATCGCTGATATCAGTGTAATCCACGCTACCTAAGAGGCGTGAATTAAAGCCTTGTTCGTGTTGTAAGGTGTACATCCAGCGGTCTTGCTTGTATTTAGACTGCTTTTTACGCTCAGTTTCACGGTCGTTTAAAAATGCACCGCCCACTGTGGTTTCACTGCTTTTGCCTAAATAACGTACTTCACCTTCAGTTAATAAGCCGCGCTTACCCATGTAGTTTGGGTATAAAGTCGCGTCCAAGTTGGGCGCTAAGTTGAAATAGTAAGGGGTGGTGATATCCACACCTTTACGATTGCTGTAACTGATGCTCGGCGGTAACAGACCGGACTGACGGCGATCGTCAATGGGGAAGTGAATATAAGGTGTATAAAACACCGGTATATCCTTGACGCGCAGTGTGACGTTTGTTGCGCTACCAAAACCGGTGTTTGGGTTGAGCGTGACGTTGTTACCCTGCAAGTGCCACGTATTGCTACCGGGCTCACAGCTGGTGTACGAACCGTCTTTGAGACGAATAATCGAGTCTTCATGGCGTTTAATATATTGCGCATGACCACGTGTACCACCGGTATGCATCACATACTCAGCGTTTTCAATTTTTGCTTCACCATTGTCGAGTTGCAACTCAGCACGGTCGCCCACCACAAGGGTGTTGCGATCACGCAAACGCACGTTACCTTTGAGCTCACCTACGTTGTCTTGCTGGTAGAGGTTGGCTTCATCGGCTTCGACTTGCAAGCTGGCTTGGCGAATCACGACATCACCGGCAAGTGTTGCCGTTTCAGTGGTTTGCTCATAGCGTGACGCGCCGGCGTTGATATAGAGCGGCGCATCTTTAAAGGCTGTGGTGTCATTGATACCTGGACGCAGCGGCTCAATATAGTTACCGCCACAATAAGGTCCAACCTCAGCCAGTTGCGCTTCGCTGAGTTGGTCGCGCGGTACCCAGTCAAGGTGGCTAAAATCTGCACTACGGTACGCCAGAGCTGTCCCGGTATTGGCCGGTGTTGTAGCTTGAGTCTTGGCAGTCTGTGGCTGGTTTTTCTTGGGCTGGGGTTTAGGTGTCGGTGTGACAACTGCGCTATCAGGACGCTGTGGCAAAGTTGCTGAGCTTTCTAGCGAATTACATGCCCAGCCACCGTTAGCGGTTGCCTGACAATCATACTGCTGTGCTACGGCATGACTGCTACTGAGCAAAGGCTGTAAGATACAGAACGCCCCAACTGTCAGTAGGGGGAAATTTTTACGATAAATATATTTAGCTGCCATAGTGTGTGTCCGTGCTTCCCGCATGCGCTTGGTGAAATACCCTCGCATGCCTCTCGAAGGGCTGGAAAAGATCAGCGATAATAAAGCATGCCCTACAGAACGGCCAGCACCGTTGGAGAATTACCATGCCCAATCAATGTATAAATGACGATGATAGCCGTTTAAATGAGCTTACGCAGTGGTTTGCTGAGCAGTTGCCCGCCATTGCGCAAGAGCTAGGCTGCACAGAGACTAACGTACATAACCTGCAATCAGCCAGTAGTGATGCAAGTTTTCGACGTTATTTTCGATGGCATTGCGGTACGGTTGATTTAGTGCTGATGGATGCACCGCCGCCACAGGAAGATTGCCGTCCATTTGTGAAGATGGCGCACCTTTTAGCCCAAGGTGGTTTACATGTGCCTAAAGTATGGGCACAGGATCTGCAGCGTGGTTTTTTAGTGTTATCTGATTTAGGCCAGCACACCTGGCTGGATATTTTAAACCCAGATAATGCCGATGAGCTGTTTGCTTTAGCCATTGATGCATTGATTACACTGCAAAAAATCCCCACGGTTGATGCGCAGTTGCCTGCGTATGATGAAGCATTATTGCGGCGCGAATTGCAGTTGTTTCCAGAGTGGTATGTACAGCATGAACTCGGAATCAGTTTAAGTGAGCAGCAAGAATATTTATGGCAGCAGGCCTGTGATGTCTTGGTGGCGAATGCGCTGAAGCAGCCACAGGTTTTGGTGCACCGTGATTATATGCCGCGCAATTTAATGCTCAGCGAACCGAACCCCGGTGTGCTGGACTTTCAAGATGCCGTACGTGGACCGGTTACTTATGACATTACCAGTTTGTTTAAAGATGCATTTATCAGCTGGCCTGAGTCACGTGTTGAAGGCTGGCTGCAACAGTACTGGAAAAAAGCGCGCACTGAAGGCATTGACCTGCCTGAGACCTTTGCCGAGTTTGAGTATGACTGCGATTTGATGGGTGCGCAGCGGCATTTAAAAGTGATTGGTATTTTTTCCCGTATTTGTCATCGCGATGGTAAACCGCGCTACTTAGCCGATGTACCGCGCTTTTTTAATTATTTGCAGCAGGTGATTGAGCGTCAGCCAGCACTTGCTCCCTTAGCTCAACTGCTAGCCAGTTTCCCAGAAGCGAGATCCATATAATGCGAGCGATGATATTAGCTGCAGGTAAAGGTGAGCGCATGCGCCCACTGACCTTAACCACACCCAAGCCTTTGATTCCAGTCGCTGGCGTGCCATTGATCGAATACCATTTGCGTGCTTTAGCGCGTGCGGGTTTTACTGAAGTGGTGATTAATCATGCTTGGTTAGGCGAGAAAATTGAGGCACACATCGGTGATGGTGAGCGCTTTGCTCTGCAGGTGACCTATTCGCGAGAAACACAGCCTTTAGAGACCGGCGGTGGGATATTTCAAGCACTGAAATATTTGGGTGATGAGCCTTTTGCCGTGATTAATGGTGATATTTGGACCGATTATGATTACTCAACCTTGCCTCGATCGTTGACGGGGCTCGCGCATTTAGTGTTGGTGGCTAATCCTGAGCATCATCTTGAAGGTGATTTTTTATTACGCGACGGACAAGTACAAGTCCCCAGCGCATCGGTGGACACCTTAACTTACAGCGGCATCGCGGTATTGCATCCGCACTTGTTTGCCGATAGTGCAGCGGGTGCTTTTAAACTGGCGCCGTTATTGCGTTTTGCGATGCGTGACGGTCAGGTCAGTGGTGAGCAGTTTGCGGGTCATTGGATTGATGTGGGTACGCCAGAGCGTTTGGCTGCAGTTGAAGCCCTGTTGGCGCATATATGATTTGGCCGGCAACTATTGTAGGCGGGGTATTAGGGCTGACGATTGCCCATATACCCGGTGCACTGTTGGGCGCGCTGGTTGGTAGCATTGTGGATCGTAATTTAGCGCTGCACAGTTGGGCGCAATTGCGGGCTCAGTTCGCTCGTGCGCCCGCCAAGACGGTGCATGCACCAGATGCTCAGCAGGTGTTATTTATGCTGTTAGGGCATTTAGCAAAAAGCACTGCGCGCGTCACGCCCGAGCATATTCAGGCAGCACGCTTAGAAATGCAGCGCTTACACTTGTCAGGCACAGCACAAAAAGCTGCCATAGCTGCTTTTTCTCAAGGCAAAGACTGCAAACTGGACACTTTGCGTAGCGGTTTACGCAGCCATTATTTAGCGGCCAACCAGCCTGAGCGACTCTTGTTAGCGGGTTGGCGCATGGCTTTAGCCCAAGGCTTGCCTACAGCTAAACAGCGGCGCATTTTACAACGCTGTGCGACTTGGCTTGATTGCTCACCGGAAACCTTCGCGCGCATTGAAGTGCAAGTGATGCGCGGGCGTCAGGTTGCTCAGCCGGCTCGTAATGAACTCGATGCAGCTTTTAAACTGCTGGGAGTGAGCAGTACAGCGACGCTAGTTGAGGTTAAAAAAACCTACCGCCGCCAAGTCAGTCAGCATCATCCGGATAAGTTAATTGGTGCGGGCGCGCCACCTGCTCAAGTGCAAGCCGCAACGGTCAGAACCCGTGCCTTACATGATGCTTATGCGGTGATTCGCAAGCACCTAGAGCGCTGAATACAGGCAAAAGCTACAAGCTATCGTGATGGCCAGCCGCTTATCGGTTGAGCTCTATCACCACTCAAGGCTGTTTCTTTTTTATGGGTTTTTAACCGCTTTATTGAGCCAGCCTTTAACGCGACGCAGCAGATGCTCTTGCTCCAGTGTGGGTACGCCAGTGCCTGAGCTTAAGTTGATTTGTGTGTAGTGAGTGCGACCGGCACGGCGGCTGGCAGCGCTACGTTGTTGTGCTGCGGCCGATGCCTCTGGATTACTTTTATGATAAAAATCTGCGATGGGTTGCTCACGTGCTTCAATCAAAGAGGTCAGTGATGTCGCCAGTAACGTGCTGGGGCGCGGGGCAATTAAAACACTGCGCAGTGGCAGCTCTGTTGGATGTGCATAGTTTAACGCCCAGTGTGCACCTTCATGGTGTCCCAGTAGAATGATCTCAGCGCTATTGAGACTCTGTGCGTACGCGATGGCGGCATCAATAAAGTTGCTGACACGCTCTGGATAGGCTGGTATGACAATAGGTTCAGGCGCACTCGGTGCGGATGCTTCGTCTTCATCTTCTATAGGTGGTGCGCTGGCTTCAGAATCTTCGTTGACCTCTTCTTCATCTTCAGGCTCGGGTTCGAGTGCCTCCTCATCTGGGTCAGGTTCTGTCAGGTCGGGGGTTTCTTCATCGAGCGGTTCGGGTGGCAGTACAGGAATTTGTTCAGCAACAATGCCCGCCGTCACTTTAGTGTAGATCGGCGAATCGAGCGGTAGATCTGGCAAGTTCAGGCTGAGCGTATGCCAGCCTGCATCCGGTAGTTTGCGGCGTAAGGGACCGATGGTAATAGGCTCATCAAAACTTTCTTCAGCCCCAGGTAATAAAATCACAGTGCCGCGCGGTTGTGCCGTATTAGCGGGTAAAAATAATGCCGAAAAATGCTCTACAGGCGTGGTCAAATCAATCAATTGCTCAGCATCAGCGCTGAGTTGGATGGCTTGTGCAGCCAAGACATTGCGTCCTGGCAAAGCAGGGCGTGGCAGCTCAGCAGTTGCAGGTGGAGCGGATTCAGTATTTGCATTGGTATTCTCAGCAGCGTTACTGATGCTGCAGTACAGGCCCATACATAAGACTAAACAGGTGCGGTATAAAACTAACATGCTGCTCTCCTGTAAGCGCACGGTGCATATACCGTGGCAAAGTGCTTATGGCGTTAGCGTTTGCGTCTCGTTGCTGAGTTCGAGCAAATAACTGCGGAAAATTTGTGCCAACACTTGGTTGCCAATATCCAGCTCATTGCGCTGCATCTGTAGAGCGACTTGATCAGCACTGTCGAGCGCTTCATCTGAGCCATTAATGGCTGACATTTTTAAGACGATATAGGCTTGAATGGTATTGGCCGGTACGCCTTCGCCACGGTAAAACATGGTGCCAAGCCGCAGTTGCGCAATAGCGTGACCTTGTACAGAAGCTTGCTCAAACCATTTCAGTGCTTGTTGATAATCACGTGGGCTGTATAGGCCTTGATACCAGTATTCACCTAAGGTGAATTGCGCATCGGCATAACCGAGTTGAGCAAAGGTCAGGCATTCTTCGTAGCCTGACTTAGGCTCATTAGCGATGCGCTCTAATGTGCATGGGTGTGTTGCAGGAATAAGCAGGGAAGTATCGTCTGCATGAGCTGCAAACGTAGACAAACATAAGCCGAGCGCTAACATAAAACGGCCAAAACGTATCATTACAGTTATCGAGCTCCGTACACGAAAAAAAAGCGACTATACAATCCTGCTAGTGCGTCATGTTAGCCATTATGCGACAGGTCTTGGTGTAAAGACTACCGTTAAGCATAGAGGCTGACTATTTTATACAATGTCCTGTGTGTTGTGAGGCCGTGCACTGCGATTGCACACAGCACATCCTTGTGGAACAGGTTAGACTTGGCAGCTTTGCCACTCTATAGAGAACACCGTTATGGCTCTGCAAGCCACGCTGTATAAAGTTGAACTGAATTTGACCGATATGGATCGCAATGTGTACGACACCTTGCGTTTTAGTATGGCGCGTCATCCATCGGAAACGGGTGAGCGTTTGCTAGCACGTTTGTTGGCCCGCACGCTGTGGCACTCGGAGCAGATTGAGTTTGGTCGTGGTTTATCGAATGTGGATGAACCTGCAGTCTGGGAACAAAGTTTAGATGGCCGTATTGTGCATTGGATTGAAGTGGGGCAGCCCACGGCTGAGCGCATGACTTGGTGTTCGCGCCGTGGTGAGCGCTTGAGCGTTTTAGCCTACGGCAGTTTACGCACATGGATCAGTAAAGAGCTGGATCAAGTGCGCAGTTTAAAAAATCTCAATGTGTTAGCGATCAGTCCAGAGTCGTTAACTCATCTAGCGGCAGAATTACCACGCACTATTAACTGGAGCGTGATGATCAGTGATGGCGATGTCTTTATTACCGATGAGCGTGGCCAACACACCCTTGAGCTGGAATGGTTACATGGCGAACGTGACTAGGTATTAAGCCAAGACGTTTGCTGGATTTGTTTTAGTTGATGTAAAAAGAGTAAACACACTGTTATGCGTATTGAACAACGACCTTTGCCGACCGTATTGCCTCATTTAGGCGATATACCTCCGTTACTGACGCGCATTTATGCGGCTCGTGGTGTCTCCAGTGCCGCTGAGTTAGACACAGGCTTGGCACAGTTACTGCCGGCGCATTTGCTTAAAGGTATGGATCAAGCAGTGGCCTTGCTGGCGCATGCACTTGAGCACCGCCAACGTATTCTGATTGTCGGTGATTTTGATGCCGATGGTGCAACAGCCAGTTGCGTCGGTATGTTGGGTTTGCGCATGCTCGGTGCTGCACATGTCGATTACTTAGTACCCAATCGTTTTGATTATGGTTATGGACTGACTCCAGAGATTGTTACCGTCGCATTGGAGCGTCAGCCCGATATATTGGTGACCGTGGATAATGGTATTTCCAGTATTGAGGGTGTGGCGGCTGCGCAAGCCGCTGGGCTGAAAGTCATAGTCACTGATCACCACTTACCGGGTGCGCAATTACCGACGGCCGATGCGATCGTCAATCCGAATCAGCCAGGTTGTGAGTTCCCCAGTAAAGCTCTAGCAGGCGTTGGGGTGATGTTTTATGTGTTACTCGCTTTGCGCGCTCATTTGCGGGGTACGGGTTGGTTTACTCAACACGATTTTAAAGAACCCAATCTGGCGGAATTATTGGATTTAGTGGCCTTAGGCAGCGTGGCGGACGTGGTGCCTTTGGATGCCAATAACCGTATTTTAGTGCACCAAGGTTTAGCGCGTATCCGTGCAGGCCGTTCGCGCCCAGGTTTACGAGCGATCTTAGAAGTGGCGCGCCGTGATTATCGACGTTTGGTGTCGACGGATTTAGGTTTTATTGTGGGACCACGTCTGAATGCTGCAGGCCGCTTAGACGATATCAGCCTGGGGATTGAATGCTTATTGTGTGAAGATTTTGAGGGTGCGCTACAACGTGCGCAGCAGTTGGATCAGCTCAACCAAGACCGTAAGCAGATTGAACAAGGCATGCAGCGTGAAGCTTTAGTTCAGCTCAAAGATTTGCCCTTGGATAACTTACCCTTTGGTCTGTGTCTGTTTGAACCTGAATGGCATCAAGGTGTGATTGGTATTTTGGCATCCCGCATGAAAGAGCGTTACCACCGCCCAGTGATTGCTTTTGCCGATGCGGATAACGGCGAGCTCAAAGGCTCAGCACGCTCGATTCCTGGTTTGCATATTCGCGATGCGTTGGATGCCGTGGCTGCACGTTTCCCTGAGTTGATCAGTAAATTTGGCGGGCACGCCATGGCCGCAGGCTTAACGATTCAACAGGTGCATTATGAAGCTTTTGCTAAAGCCTTTGATGCTGAAGTACGCCGCCAACTGACAGCGGATGATTTGACCGGCCGCATTTATTCCGATGGCAGTTTAGCTGCGCATGAGTTTGATATGCAGCTGGCGCAACAGCTACGCCATGCCGGACCTTGGGGGCAGCGCTTTCCTGAACCTTTGTTTCATGGTGATTTTAAAATACTCAGCCAGCGTTTAGTCGGTGAGAAACACCTCAAACTGGTATTGCAAAGCACAAAAAGTGCCCCAGCAGTGGATGCGATTGCCTTTAATGTTGATCTGGATGTATGGCCCAATCCTAATATTTTAGCTGCGCAAGCTGCTTACACATTAGATGTGAATGAGTTTCGCGGGCGTGAAACCTTACAACTGATTGTCTCCAGCATCATGCCGAGCTTATAAATGCACTGATGGGCGCCGAGCTGGGCGCACAGCCTGTGTGAATTCAGGTACAATTCATTTTTTTTACACGTCCAATCAAGCGAGAACTGTCTGTTATGGAAGTTAATCCTATTCATGTCGCCATCAATGACTTAGCTGAACGCACGCAAGTCATTCGGGGGTATCTTTGACTACGCTACTAAGCGTGATCGTCTAACTGAAGTTGAGCGCGAGCTGGAAGATCCCGATGTGTGGAGTGATCCAGAATACGCACAAAATCTAGGCCGTGAGCGTTCACAGTTAGCGCAAGTTGTAGAGACGCTGGACAACCTAGAAAGTGGTGTTACAGACTCTAAAGAACTGCTCGAGATGGCTGTCGAAGAAGATGATGCAGACACTGTTGAAGAGGTTCGTGCTGAAGTTGCGCGCTTAGGCGAGGAACTGGGCAAGCTTGAGTTTCGTCGCATGTTCAGTGGCGAGATGGATGCCAATAACGCCTACCTTGATATTCAAGCCGGCTCTGGCGGTACTGAAGCGCAAGATTGGGCCAATATTTTACTGCGTATGTATTTGCGTTGGGCTGATCATAATGGCTTTGAAGCGACAATTATGGAGCTGTCAGCGGGTGATGTGGCCGGTATCAAAGGTGCCACCTTGCATATTAAAGGTGAGTACGCATTTGGTTGGTTGCGCACCGAAACCGGTGTGCACCGCTTAGTGCGTAAAAGCCCGTTTGATTCGGGTAACCGTCGCCATACGTCGTTTACTGCGGTGTTTGTTTCGCCTGAGATTGATGACAACATTGAAATTGATATCAATCCAGCTGACTTGCGCACCGATACTTACCGCTCATCTGGCGCCGGTGGGCAGCACGTTAACACCACAGACTCAGCGGTACGTATTACCCACGTTCCGACCAATACGGTTGTGAGCTGCCAGAACGAGCGTTCGCAACATGCGAACCGTGATACGGCAATGAAAATGTTGCGCGCTAAGCTGTATGAGTTGGAATTGTCTAAACGCAGTGCGGCGTCGCAAGAGCTTGAAGACAGTAAATCAGATATTGGTTGGGGCCATCAGATTCGCTCTTACGTACTGGATCAGTCGCGTATTAAAGACTTGCGTACCAACGTTGAAGAAAGCAACTGCGATGCAGTACTCGATGGCGATATCAATGACTTTTTAGAAGCCAGTCTCAAACAAGGACTTTGATCAGCCGTGGCATGTGATGCATGCCAACGCTGTAATCAGCACACTATTAAGTGCCTACAGTCGCTGTACAAGCGACCTGAATAAATGAGTGGAAAACCGATCATGAGCGAACAAGCGCCAACCCAGCATGAGTTGCAGGAAGAAGAAAACAAACTGATTGCTTTGCGTAAAGAAAAGCTAGCCAACGAACGTGCTAAGGGCAATGCTTTTCCTAATGATTTTCGTCGTGAGCATTATTGTGCTGATCTGCAAAAACAGTATGTGGATGACAGTAAAGAAGATCTCGTGAGTGCCGCCATTCCAGTTAAGGTCGCGGGCCGCATTATGCTTAACCGTGGCGCTTTTATGGTCATTCAAGATATGACGGGCCGCTTGCAAGCTTATGTCGATCGTAAAAATCTACCTGCAGAAAAACTGGCTGAGATTAAAAGCTGGGATTTAGGTGACATTATTGCCATTGAGGGTACGTTGTCGCGCTCAGGCAAAGGTGATTTGTATGTGCATATGGAGCAGGTGCAATTACTGACCAAGGCGTTGCGTCCGCTGCCGGATAAGCACCATGGTTTAGTGGATACTGAACAGCGCTACCGCCAGCGTTATGTTGACTTAATCGTCAATGAAGAGGTGCGTCACACCTTCCAAGTACGCTCGCAAGTGATTGCACATATTCGCAATTTTTTAACCGCGCGTAACTTTTTAGAAGTAGAAACGCCGATGTTGCAAACCATTCCAGGTGGTGCTGCAGCCAAGCCGTTTGAGACGCACCACAATGCGCTGGATTTGCCGATGTACCTGCGTATTGCGCCCGAGTTGTACTTAAAGCGTTTAGTGGTCGGTGGTTTTGAGCGCGTATTTGAAATCAACCGCAACTTCCGTAATGAAGGCGTATCAACACGTCATAATCCTGAGTTTACGATGCTTGAGTTTTACCAAGCCTATGCAGATTATGAAGACAATATGGATCTAACCGAAGAGCTGTTCTGTGAATTAGCGCAAGCCGTACTGGGTACCACTGACGTGCCCTACCAAGGTAAAGTCTTCCACTTTGGCGAGCCATTCCAGCGCATTTCTTTGTTTGATTCTATTTTGCAATACAACCCTGAAATTACCGCAGCGGACCTAAATGATATCGACACTGCACGCGCTTTAGCGAAAAAGCATGGTGCAAAAGTGATGGGCTTTGAAGGTATTGGTAAGCTCCAAACAATGATTTTTGAAGAGACGGTTGAGCACTTGCTGGAGCAGCCGACCTTTATTACACGTTATCCCTTTGAAGTATCGCCACTGGCGCGTCGTAACGACGATGATCAAAATGTCACTGACCGTTTTGAGCTATTTATTGGTGGTCGTGAAATTGCCAATGCCTATTCAGAGCTCAATGATGCGCAAGATCAAGCCGAGCGTTTCTTAGCGCAAGTCGCTGATAAAGATGCCGGTGATGATGAAGCGATGCATTACGATGCTGATTTTGTGCGCGCGCTAGAATATGGCATGCCACCCACGGCAGGTGAGGGTATCGGGATTGACCGTTTAGTGATGCTGCTAACCGACTCTGCATCCATTCGCGATGTGATTTTATTCCCGCATATGCGTCCTGAGCAGTAATAGACTGAGTTGAGTGCCTGTGCTCTAGTGCCTGGCGCTCAACATCGATGTTGAACACTAAATAAAATGGAGTCAATATGAGCGAACGTGATCTTCGACCCATGATTGCTGCCGGTATTGCCGGTATTCTCGGTACCATCGCGACACTGAGTTACTATGGTTATCTGCATATTGCCAAGCCTGATGATGCATTGTTATTGGCTGAATATACGATGCTGAAAACAATTCCAGGCGAAGACTATAAAGCCTCGCTGAAGCCTGCAGAACAGATGGCGCAGTGCATGGATGGCATTATTGTACTTTTTGATTTAAAGCAAAAAGGCTTAACTGGCGTGTTAGTTGATGATAAAAAACGCGCTGTACGCTGTGGTTTTGATGAGTAATAAAGGCTCTATTTAAAGGGTTACACCGCTTTACACTATAGCGTTCAGAACACTAAACTTGGCTTGCCAGATGTCTTATAACTGTGCAAGCTGAAGAGAACTTTAGTGGAGAGCGAGTATGATCCCAATTGATTCACGTCTACGCGAACATGTTCATTTACTAGGTGAGCTACTGGGCTCTACCATGCGCGAACAGCATGGTGCAGAGTTTTTAGAGAAAATTGAACGCATCCGCAAAGGAGCAAAAGCTGCTCGGCGTGGGTCTGCAGATGGTCGCCAGCAACTCACTGATACGCTAGATCAGCTGCCTGAAGATGAATTACTCCCCGTTGCACGTGGTTTTAACCAGTTTCTAAATCTGGCTAATATTGCTGACCAGTACCATCTTATGCGCCGTCGTGGGCATGACGAAGAACCTGCCTTTGAAGAGCAGATGTTGGCCTCAGTGCTTGAGCGCTTGCAAGTAGCTGGACACAGCCCTAAAGACCTATCACACGTTGTTGCTGATTTAGATATCGAATTAGTGCTCACGGCTCACCCTACAGAGGTGTCGCGTCGTACGCTGATTATGAAATACGATATTATTGCGCAACAGTTGGCCGCACTGGATCACACTGACTTAACCGAAGTTGAGCGTGAAAAAATCATTGCCAAACTGCGCAGCTTAATTTCCGAAGTGTGGCACACCACAGAAATCCGTAGCGAGCAGCCCACACCAGTGGACGAAGCGCGCTGGGGTTTTGCGGTGATTGAACGCTCACTCTGGCAAGCGATTCCTAATGTGCTGCGTCATGTGGATCACACTTTAGTGGCTGCAGGTGGTCAAGCGCTACCCATCACTGCTACGCCCATTCGTTTTGCGACTTGGATGGGTGGCGATCGTGATGGCAATCCCAATGTGACTGCGCGCGTGACCAAAACAGTGTTGCTCTTAGCCCGCTGGATTGCTGCAGATTTGTTTTTGCGTGATATCTCTAAACTTACTGCTGAACTGTCGATGCAAAAAGGTAGTCCAGAGCTGATGGCATTGGTCGGTGAAACAGATGAGCCATATCGCGTCTTAATGAAAAGAATTCGTGCGCGTTTGCGTAAAACTCGCGCGCAGCTACAAGAGACAATTTCGACCGGCACACCGCTATCTGCAGATATTTTTCAAAGCACGGATGAGCTGCTGCAGCCCTTACTCTTATGCCATCGCTCGCTGCATGAGTGCGGTATGGGCTTAATTGCTGACGGTGATCTACTCGATACAATTCGTCGCACCACAACCTTTGGTTTATCGCTGGTGCGCTTAGATATCCGTCAAGATGCTGAGCGTCACACGAGTGCTTTAAGTGAGATCACGCAGTGGCTGGGCTTAGGTGATTATGAGCAATGGGATGAAGCACAGCGTCAAAGCTTCTTGCTCAATGAGTTGCACAGTCGTCGACCTTTATTATCTGGTTTTTTTACTGCCAG